>DASZPH010000045.1:0-223910 GCA_035550375.1 Pirellulales bacterium
CGAATCGGCTCAATCTTCTCGCGACGGCCACGTGCCTGCTGCTGCGGGCGCGGTTGCTCGACAGCCGGCTCGTCGCGTTGGATCCCTCTCTCTTTGCCGGCGGGAGGCACCTTGGCAGCGGCCGCAGCCTTGCCGATTCGCACCGGGCTGGCTGCCTTGGCTTCGTCAGCCTCCGGCGATTTCGGGCCCTTCTTGCTCAGTTTCAAATCGTCTTTGACCGCAAAAGCACGAAAGCTTTCGGCACTGAAGGCATTGAGGAATGCTGACTGCTCCTCAATTCCGGGTTTGCTTTCGAGCGAGGCTTTGTCTTTGGCCCACTCGTTCAGACCAAAACCGACGAGGGCCAGAGAGACCAGGAACGTCCACGTGAACCGGCTACCGAGAGGCATGTGCGAGCTCCAATAGAAATGATCGCGCGGCACGGCGCCTCCCGGCGACGCCTGTTCTCCGTCCGAAATATGCTGGCGAAGGCCAACCGATAGCTTTAGTTTATTGCATCAATCAGAATTAGGCCAACAAGCGGCAAGTCCTGGAACGGTCGAATGACGGAAAAGTCAGGGTCACCGAATGCCATCGAGGTCGCGGGGGCAAGGTTAACCCGTTGCTAACACGGACATAACGGAGAAGCTACATGCAACCGCGACCTGGCGTTCGCAAACGGTCGGAAGTCGAGTTTGCTAGGCTTCCCCTCTATGACATCGCATTGGGGCCGGATCCCGAGATGGGCGAGGTTCGAGGTCATGCCTGCGCGATCATCGCCATCGGCGACATAGCGACCGGCTGGCTGGCGTTGGGGGGCGTCGCCAGAGGGTTCTTCGCGGTGGGGGGCGTCGCGATGGGCATCGTCGCGTTGGGAGGCTGCGCGGCGGGGCTCGTGGGGTTGGGCGGGCTCGCGGTCGCTGGACTGGCCGTTGGTGGACTTGCCGTCGGCGGCATTGCCCTGGGCGGCGGAGCGATCGGTCTTGTTGCCCTTGGGGGCGGCGCTCTGGGTTACTACGCTTGTGGCGGAGCCGCGCTGGGCAACTATACCGTGAGCCCGCTGGGCAGTAGTCCGGAGGCGGTCGAGTTCTTCCGGCCGTGGGTTCCCTGGATCAGACGGTAGATGGTTTCGCGAATGGTCCGGACCTCAGCGAGCCTGGTTCACGCACCTTGCGGCCAGTCGCATCAGGGAACGTCGGGTTGTCCCTGAGGCCATCGGAATGCTGAGCCCGCCCGGCCGGTTGCTTCCGCCGGGCAGGCCATGGGTTACAATAGCCGTATCCTTGATCCGTCGGAGAAAGGTCCGTTTCTCCGACCTCCCGTGCCCGCCTTAGGACCGCAATGAATCTTGCTTTCCACTCGCGCCGCTGGACCGCGGCTCTCGTAGCGCTGGTCGTCTTTCAGGCGTCGCCTTTGCTGGCGGCTGAATCCACCAACTCAAACGACGCGGCCGGGCTCGAACTGTTCGAGAAAAGAATCCGCCCGGTGCTGGTGCAGGAATGCTATCAGTGCCATTCGTCTCAGGCCGTCGCTCAAAAGAAACTCAAGGGCGGTTTATTGCTCGACACGCGGGAGGGCGCGCGGAAGGGGGGCGAGAGTGGCCCCGCCGTCGTGCCGGGCAAGCCAGACGAAAGCCTGCTCGTGCGGGCCTTGAGGCACGAAGATTTTGAGATGCCGCCGAAGGGGAAGCTGCCCGACGGCGTGATTGCCGATTTCGTAAAGTGGGTCGAGCTGGGTGCACCCGATCCGCGTAGCGGTCCGGGCGCCGCGGCGGCTCGGCAGATCGACATCGCCGCGGGCCGGCAATTTTGGTCGTTTCAGCGGCTCGGCGCGTTGACGCCCCCCGACGTGGCGGATCGCGCCTGGGTACGCACGCCCGTCGATCAGTTTGTCCGCGCCAAGCAGGAATCGCTGGGGCTGACGCCGAACGGTCTGGCCACGGCACGAACGCTTGTCCGCCGGGCCTGGTTCGATCTGACCGGGTTGCCCCCCGCGCCGGAAGAAATGGAGCGTTGGGTCGCGCGTCTGACGGGCGGCACGGGAGAACGGGTTACCGATCTGGCCGCCTATTCGGAACTCATCGATCACCTGCTCGCGAGCGAGCACTACGGGGAACGATGGGCCCGGCACTGGATGGACGTGGCCCGCTTCGCCGAATCGCACGGATACGAGCAGGATTACGACCGACCGACGGCCTACCACTACCGCGACTTCCTGATCCGGGCGTTCAACGCCGACATGCCTTTCGACCAGTTCGTCCGCTGGCAACTGGCTGGCGACGAACTGGCACCCGACGAGCCGCTGGCCTGGATGGCCACTGGCTTCCTGGGGGCCGGCGCTTTTCCCACGCAACTGACGGAGGCCGAGTTTGAGTCGGCCCGTTACGACGAACTCGACGACATGGTGGCCACCACCGGCGTGGCCTTCCTCGGGCTCTCGGTCGGCTGCGCGCGGTGCCACGACCACAAATTCGACCCGATTCGCAGCGACGACTACTATCGGCTGGCGTCGTCGTTCACGACGGCCATCCGCAGCGAGGTCGAGCTCGACCTCGAGCCGCCGGAAAACGCCCGGCGGAGAGCCGAGTTCACCGGCAAGCTCTCCGAGCTGACCGACCAACTGGCCCGGTACGAGCGAGACGTCGTGCCCGACCGATTCCGGCAATGGCTGGCGGCCTACGATCCGAGGGCAACGAGCCTCTCGGTGTGGGAAGTGCTCGAGGGCGAAGTCGCGTCGTCTGGCGGAACCCAGTTTGACCGAAAGCCCGATGGCTCCTATCTGGCCAAGGGCGTGGCCCCGGCACAAGAGGTGGTCACGTTCAGCGCAACGACCAGTCGGACGGGCATCGCGGCCTTCCGCCTGGAGGCGCTCGCTGATGACTCTCTGCCCCAACGTGGGCCAGGCCGGGCGCCCAACGGTAACTTCGCCTTGGGCGATCTTCAGATCACGGTCCGGCCGCTCGACGGAAACGGCCAACCGGCGGCAATCAAGCTTGTGGCCGCCAGGGCCACACATCAGCAGAATGACGGCTCGCTCTCGGTGGCCGCCTCGATCGACGCCGATCCCGTGAGCGGCTGGGCGGTCGATGGGCAAATCGGCCGCGACCAGGCGGCGGTGTTCGTGGCCCAGGAACCAGTCGGTTTTGACGCGGGCTCACGACTTGTCTTCAAGCTCGCGTTCAACCACCCGAACCCCAAGCATTCCCTCGGCCGCTTCCGGCTCTCGGTCACCCGCCAGGCCGACGCCCCGCCGACGGTCGGTAATTCAGGGCCCGACGCCAAGGTGGTCGATGCCCTGGCCCGGCTCAAGCAGTCGGGCGTCGCCGAAGGCGCCGATCTGCCGACGGCCTTGAACTGGTTCAAAACAACCCTCGACGATTGGCGCCAGCTCGACCAGCGTGTCTCGGAGCTGAAGAAGGCCGGGCCGGGGTTGCGACTCACCAAGGCGCTGGTGGCCAGCGAGGGGTTGCCGCATCTGCCGCACCACGCGGACGACCGTGGTTTTCCCCATTTCTATCCCCAGACCTACTTTCTGCGGCGCGGCGACGTAAACCAAAAAGGGGACGTCGCGACGCAGGGATTTTTGCCCGTCTTGCTGCGCGAGGGAGCAGACGAATCGCGGTGGCCGGCGAGCCCGCCGTCGACTTCGGCCGCAGATTCCGGCCTGGCCCCCTCGTCGCCCAGCTTCCGCCGCAGCCGGCTGGCTTATTGGATGACCGACGTCGAACACGGGGCCGGGCATCTGGCGGCACGAGTCATCGTCAACCGAATCTGGCAGCACCATTTCGGCCGCGGCCTGGTCGCCACGCCCAACGATTTCGGTGCATCCGGCGAGCGGCCGTCGCACGCCGAGTTGCTCGACTGGCTGGCCGCTGACCTGGTCGCCAACGGTTGGCAGCTCAAACGTCTCCACAAGCTTGTCATGACGAGCAGCGTCTACATGCAGTCGTCCGACTTCGACGAGGCACGGGCGAAGATCGACCGCGAGAATGTCTACCTGTGGCGTCACACCCCGCGCCGCCTGGAGGCGGAGGCGATTCGCGATTCGATGCTGGCCGTGAGCGGCCTGCTCGATCCGACGATGTTTGGCCCCGGAACACTCGACCCGAACATGCGTCGCCGAAGCGTCTATTTCTTCATCAAGCGGAGCCAGCTCATCCCGATGATGATGCTTTTCGACTGGCCGGAGCACCTGGTGAGCATCGGCGCGCGGGCCAGCACCACGATCGCCCCCCAGGCCCTGATGTTCATGAACAGCCCTCAAGGCCGACAATACGCCGAGGCGTTTGCCGCGCGGCTGAATTCGGCCGAACCAGAACCGACCAATTCGGAATCCTTCGTCGCAGCGGCCTACGCACTTGCCTTCGGTCGGCAGCCGACGGCAAAAGAGCTTCAGTTGGCCAAGGGATTTCTCGAAAAGCAAGCGGCGGCGCATGCCGCGACGGGGCGCGGCGATGGGCCGCAGATTGCCCGAGCCGACTTTTGCCAAGCACTTATGAGCATGAACGAGTTTGTCTACGTGGAGTAGCGAAGAATGAATGCCACTCTTTCTCGGCGCCAACTTCTATCGCGAACCGGTTGCGGCTTCGGCTTGATCGGCCTGGCGGGTTTGCTGGCCGACGAGGGGTTGCTCTCGGCGGCCACCTCGAGCGACCTCGGTTCGCGCTTGCTCAATCCGCTTGCCCCGCAGCCGGCCCATTTCCAGGCCAAGGCGACCCGCGTGATCTGGCTCTTCATCAACGGCGGCCCCAGCCACGTCGACACCTGGGACTACAAGCCCGCGCTGGGCAAATGGGACGGAAAATCGATCCGCGAATTCGACCCGGACTTCAAGAACACGACCGGCTTTTTCAAAGACGCGGTGGGCAACCTGATGAAGTCGCCCTTCGACTTCACGCCCCGCGGCGAATGCGGCAAGCCGGTGTCGTCGATCTTTCCCAACCTCGGCCGCCACGTCGACAAGATGGCCTTCATCCATTCGGGCTACACGGAATCGAACAACCATTCGCCAGCCCTGTTTGCGATGAACACGGGCGTGCCGCGGATGGGGCTCCCCTGCGTCGGAAGCTGGGTCACCTACGGTCTCGGGAGCGAGAGCCGCGACCTGCCCGGCTTCGTTGTGATGAGCGACCCCAAGGGGCGCGGGCTGCCCAAGGGGCACGCCGCCAACTGGAGCGCCGGCTTTCTGCCGGGCGTCTATCAGGGGACGCACCTCCGCCCCACCGGCGATCCGATCGACAATCTCCATCGGCCTGAGACCCTTACCGACGCCGCGCAGCGCAATCAGCTCGACCTCGTCAAGCAACTCAACGAGATCCACCACGAGCATCTGGCGGCCGAGTCGGAGTTGACCGCCCGAATCGAGAGCTTTGAGCTGGCGTATCGCATGCAAGCGGCGGCGCCAGAAACGCTCGATCTGACCTCCGAGCCGGCGCACATCCACGAGCTGTACGGCGTCGGCGACCCGCAGTGCGACCATTTTGCCCGGCAGTGCTTGATGGCCCGCCGGCTGGTCGAGCGGGGCGTGCGGTTCGTGCAAATCTATTCGGGCGGCATGGAGAACCAGCGTTCCTGGGACGGGCACATCGACATCAAGGGGAACCACGAGCAATTCGCGGGCGAGACCGAGAAGCCGATCGCCGGCCTGCTCAGCGATCTGGCCCAGCGCGGCCTGCTGGACGAGACGCTGGTGATCTGGTGCGGCGAGTTCGGCCGGCTGCCGATCGCCCAGATCTCGGAAAAACCGGGGCGCGACCACAATCCGCACTGCTTCACGACCTGGCTGGCCGGAGGGGGCGTGAAGGGGGGCGTGAGCTACGGCGAGTCGGACGAGATCGGCTACAAGGCGGCCGTGAACCGCGTCCATCTCAACGATCTCCACGCCACGATTCTGCACTTGCTCGGCATCGACCACACGCGGCTGACCTACAAATACAACGGCCGCAACTTCCGCCTGACCGACGTCGGCGGCGAAGTCATCCGAGAGCTTCTGGCGTAGAGGCGGGACGCGCGACCAGGCACTGCCCGGCTGTGTGCGTTTGCCAGGTTCAGCTTTGTCGTTTCGCGATCCCGCGAAAAGCCGTCCTTTCGCAGAGCGAAAGGCGACCTTGGCACTTTGCCCGCCGTCCACCAATCCCGTTTGCAGCCCAACCGAGCGCACTCTACGATGGTGGTTCTCCAGTCGCAACGCCCCCGAGAAACCGAATGAGATCGCACTCCCTCCGCAATCTGCTCGCTTTTTCCCTGGTCCTTGTCTCTTGCTCGGTCGCCACGGCCGACGATCAATGGATCGCCTATCCGGGTAAAGAGGGGCCGGGCAAGGGGAAGAAAATCGTCCTGATCTCCGGCGACGAAGAGTATCGTTCCGAAGAGGCCTTGCCCATGCTGGGCAAAATCCTCAGCCAGCGGCACGGGTTTGCCTGCACCGTGCATTTCGCCGTCGATCCGCAGACGGGCATCGTCGACTCCAACAACCAGAACAACATCCCGGGCCTGGAGCAGCTCGACGATGCCGACCTGATGATCATTGCCACGCGGTTTCGCGAGTTGCCCGACGAACAGATGAAGCACGTGGTGGACTTCGTCAACGCGGGTAAACCGGTCATCGGTCTGCGCACCGCCACGCACGCCTTCAACTACTCCAAACACCCGGATAGTCCCTACGTCGATTGGAGTTTCTCCAGCTCGAAGTGGCCGGGTGGCTTTGGTCAGCAGATTCTGGGCGACACCTGGATCAGCCATCACGGCAATCACGGCCAGGAAGCGACCCGCGGCATCATCAATGAGAAACAAAAGGACAGCCCCGTCTTGCGCGGCGTGAGCGACGTCTTCGGTCAGACCGATGTCTACGGCATCAGGAACCTCACCTCCGACGCCAAGGTCCTGCTCTATGGCCAGGTCGTGGCGGGCATGAAACCGGGCGATCCGCCAGTCGAGGGTGCGAAGAACGATCCGATGATGCCCCTCGCCTGGCTCAAGGAATACAGAGCACCGTCGGGCAAAACCGGCGAGGCGTTTTGCACGACGATGGGCGCCTCGATCGACCTGACGAGCGAAGACTTGCGTCGGTTGATCGTGAACGCCGCCTACTACCTGACCGGGCTGGTCGACAGGATTCCGGACAAGAATAACGTCGAGATCGTGGGCAAATTCGAGCCCTCCTTTTTCGGGTTCAAGAACAACGAGTATTGGAAAGAGAAGCGACTGAAGCCCACCGACTTCGCCCTGGGGGCCGGAAGCGCCGAGCCGGCGACAGGTTCCGGGCGGGCTCGGCTTGAACTCAAGAAGGGCGACCACATCTCGATCGTCGGCAACACGCTGGCCGAGCGGATGCAGCACGACGGCTGGCTGGAAGCGGCCATCCATGCGCGCTTTCCGGAACATCAACTTACGCTGCGCAATCTGGCGTTCTCGGCCGACGAGCTGACCATTCGCCAGCGCTCCGAGGGATTTGGCAGCCCGGATGAATGGCTCGGCAAGACCAAAGCCGACGTGGTCTTCGCCTTTTTCGGTTTCAACGAGTCGTTCGCCGGAACCGATGGGGTTGGGAGATTCAAACAGGAGCTCGACGGCTTTATCAAGCACACGCTCGCTCAAAACTACAACGGCCGAGGCGCGCCGCGGCTGGTGCTCTTTTCTCCCATCGCCCACGAGAATCTGCGCAACGCCAGCTTGCCGGACGGCAGCGAGAACAACGCCCGGCTGGCGGTTTACACGCAGGCGATGGCCGAGGTCGCGAAAGCCGACGGCGTGATCTTTGTCGATCTGTTTCAGCCCTCGCTCGGACTTTATCGAGCCGCCAAGGAACCGCTCACGATAAACGGCATTCACCTGACCGAGAACGGCAACGCGCGGCTGGCCGACGTTATCGCCGGCGCCCTTTTCGGCGATGCGCCGCCTCGTGTCGCGGGTGACGGGCTGGCCAGGCTCCGCGACGCCGTCAACGACAAGAACTTCTATTGGTTTCACCGTTATCGCACGACGGACGGTTATTCGAGCTACGGCGGCCGGTCGTACCTCAAGTTCGTGAACGACCAGACCAACCGCGAAGTGATGATGCGTGAGCTGGAAGTGCTCGACGTCATGACGGAAAACCGCGACAAACGCGTCTGGGAGGTGGCTCAGGGGCGCGATCTCAAGGTCGACGACTCTGACACGCCCCCCTTCATCCCGGTCATCACGAACAAGCCCGGTTCCGGCCCCAACGGCGAGCACGTCTTTTTGGGCGGCGAGGAAGCGATCGGCAAAATGACGGTCGGCAAAGGGTTCAAGGTGAATCTTTTCGCCAGCGAGGAGATGTTTCCGGAGGTGATCAACCCCGTGCAGATGGCGTTTGACACCCAGGGGCGGTTGTGGGTCGGCGCGTGGCCCAGTTACCCGCACTGGAAACCCAAGGAGGAGATGAACGACAAGCTGCTGATCCTCGAAGACACCGACGGAGACGGCAAAGCGGACCGCTGCAAGACGTTCGCCGACCACCTGCACAACCCGACCGGTTTCGAGTTCTGGGGCGGGGGTGTTTTTGTAGCCATGGCGCCCGACCTCTTGTTCCTCAAGGACACCGACGGAGACGACCGGGCCGACGTGCGGGTGCGGGTGCTGCACGGCCTCGACTCGGCCGACACGCACCACACGGCCAACAGCTTCGTGTTCGATCCGGGAGGAGGGCTCTATTTTCAGGAGGGTGTGTTCCACCGGACGCAGGTCGAAACGCCCTACGGCCCGCAGCGCAACACCGACGCCTGCGTCTGGCGATTTGAGCCGCGCACGTTCAAATTCGAGCGTTACGTGCCCTACGGCTTCGCCAACCCTCACGGCCACGTGTTCGACCGCTGGGGGCAAGACGTCGTTCACGACGGAACGGGCGCGCAGCCGTACCACGGGGCGATTTTCTCAGGCTACGTCGAGTTCCCGGGCAAACACCCGAATGCGCCGCAGGTCTACAACCAGCGGACGCGTCCCTGTCCGGGCACCGAGATCCTTTCCAGCCGGCATTTCCCCGACGACATGCAGGACAACCTGCTCGTCGGCAACGTGATCGGCTTCCAGGGCCTTCTGCGTTATCGGCTCGATTATCAAGGGTCGAGCATGCTGGGGAGCGAGTTGGAGCCCGTGCTCTCGTCGAGCGACCCGAACTTTCGACCCTCCGATTTTGAAATCGGCGCCGACGGCGCGCTCTATTTCACCGACTGGCAGAACCCCATCATCGGCCACATGCAGCACAACCTGCGCGATCCCAGCCGCGACCGCACACACGGCCGCGTCTATCGCGTCACTTACGAAGGCCGACCGCTCAGCCCCTCGCCGAAAATCGCCGGCGAGCCGATCGACAAGTTGCTCGACTTGCTCAAGCACCCCGAAAACCGGGTCCGCTATCGGGCCCGCATCGAGCTGAGCGGGCGGCCGACGAAGGAAGTGCTCGCCGCCGTGAAGACCTGGTTACAGCGGCTCAGCCCGGCCGACGCCGGCTACGAGCACGACCTGCTCGAGGCGCTCTGGCTACACCAGCAGCACGACGACGTGAACGTCGATTTGCTGAACAAGGCGCTGGCGGCCAAGGAGCCGCGCGTTCGAGCGGGGGCGGTGCGTGTGTTGAGCTACTGGCGGGACCGCGTCCCCGACGCGCTCGGCCTGGTGAAGAACATGGCGGCCGACGAGAACGGCCTGGTGCGATTGCACGCGGTGCGAGCCGCAAGTTTCTTCCGTGTGCCCGAGGCGTTTGAGGTCGCGCTCGTCGCCGGGCAGGAATCGAGCGACCCGTATCTCGATTACACCCGCGACCAGACGATGAAATCGCTGGAGCCGCTCTGGAAGAGAGCGCTCGCCGAGAAGCACGAGATTCCGGTGACCACCGACGTCGGCGCCCGTTTTCTTCTGAAACATCTCTCCCTCGACCAACTCCTGAACAAAGAGCGGTCGCGTCCCGTCTACTACGAGCTTCTTTTCCGGCCCGGCGTAACGGACGAGTATCGCCGCGAGGCGCTGGCCGGCCTGGCGAAGCTCGACAAGCAGACCGAGCTAGCCGTGCTGCTCGACGCCATACGCAGAATGGACGCCAGCGAGGCCGACGAGACGGTCGTCTTTGACCTGGTGCGCCTGCTCACCAGCCGGGGCGCCGATCAACTGAGCGGCGTGCGCGGCCAGATCGAGCGGCTCGCAACGTCGTCCAAGCAGCCCATCGTCCGCCAGGTGGCCTTCGCCGGGTTGATTGCTGTTGACGGCTCGCCCGAAAACGCCTGGAAGCTGGCGACGACGAACATGTCGACGCTCTACGATCTGGTCAGCGCGGTGCCGCTGGTGAGCGACCCGAGCTTGCGGGCTACGCTCTACCCGCTGGTTGAGCCGCTGTTGCACGGTCTGCCCGAATCGCTTGCTAATTCGCCGCAAGGCAAGGGAACGCTCGGCCGCTATGTGCGCGTCGAGCTACCGCACAGTGGAACACTCACCCTGGCCGAGGTCGAGGTTTTGAGCGGCGGCCGCAACGTGGCTCGGCAGGGGAAGGCGACCCAAAAGAACACCGCCCACGGGGGCGAGGCATCGCGGGCCATCGACGGCAACACAAGCGGCCTGTACGGCATGAGCGGCCAAACGCACACGCACGAGAACACCCCGGAGCCGTGGTGGGAGGTCGATCTTGGTGAGGCCTGGCCGATCGAGCGGATTGTGATCTACAACCGCCGCGAGGGCGATCTGGGCAAGCGGCTCGAGGGTTTCACCCTCCGCGTGCTCGACGCCGACCGGCACGACGTCTTCAAGCGAACGGGTATTCCCGCTCCGGAAAGCAAGGTGCAACTCGATCTGGAGGGAGGCGGGGGCGACATGCTCGTGCGCCGCGCCGCGATGAACGCTCTGACCTACGTCCGCGGTCAGGAGGCCAAGACGTTCGACACGCTGGCCTCCCTGGTGCTGGCCGGCGGCAAGGCGGCCGGCGGATCGTCCGCCGACCTGCTGCCGGCGATCCGCGCCATGCAGCACCTCGGACGGCAGTACTGGAGCAAGCAGCAGGTCAAACCGCTTCTGGACGTGATTCTGCCGGCCGTCCGCAGCCTGCCCGTCGCCGACCGCACGGGCGAAGCGGCGCTTGACGAATTGCAGTTTGCCGACGAGCTTGCGTCGCTCTTGCCGGTCGACGAGGCCCGGCAGATTCGCGGTCAACTGCGCGAACTAGGCGTGCGCGTGATCAAGCTGGGCACCTTGCCCGAGCGGATGTCTTACGACCAGGACGTGATCGCCGTCGCCGCCGGCAAGCCGGTGCAGTTTGTGCTCGAAAACGCCGACCTGATGCCGCACAACTTCGTGATCGTCGCGCCGGGTTCGCTGGAAGAGGTTGGGCTGCTCGGCGAATCGACGGCCCAGCAGCCGGGTGCCATCGAGCGACAGTACGTCCCCCCTTCGAATAAGATTCTGCTGGCCAGCAACCTGCTGCCGCCGCGCGGCTCGCAACGGCTGACCTTCACCGCCCCGGCGCAGCCGGGAGTCTACCCTTACGTCTGCACCTTTCCCGGCCACTGGCGGCGGATGTACGGCGCGCTTTACGTCGTGGACGATCTCGACCAGTATCTGGCCGGTCCGGAGGCTTACCTGGCGTCCCATCCGCTGGAGATCAAGGACGGAATGCTCAAGGACCGCCGGCCGCGCACGGAGTGGAAGTTCGACGAGTTGGACGTGGCGGTGCAGGAGCTGTCGAGCGGCCGCTCTTTCGGCAACGCCAGGCAAATGTTCACGGTGGCCAGTTGTGTCGCCTGCCACAAGCTGAACGGAGTCGGCACCGAGATCGGGCCCGACCTGTCGAAACTGGAACCAAAATATCAGCCGGTTGACATCCTCAAGGAGATTCTCGATCCCTCGGCGAAGATCAACGAGAAATTCCAGACCTACACCTTCCTGCTCGACTCGGGCAAGACGGTGACCGGGCTGGTGCTGGATGAGAACGCCGACATGGTCAAGGTGATCGAGAACCCGCTGGCCAAGGCCGAGCCGGTGGTGATCAAGAAGTCGGAGATCGATCAGCGCGAGAAAGCGAAGACGTCGATCATGCCCAAGGGCTTGTTAGACAAGCTCACCCGCGACGAGGTTTTGGACCTGATCGCCTACATCGCCGCCCGCGGCGACAAAGACAGCGAGTTTTTCAAGGGCGGCGCCGAGCACGATCACCATCATTAGTGACGGACATATTCCGTGAGCCGTCGCCTCGCGGCTGACGTCATGGCGCGGTTTAGAGAATGGTCAGCTAACGCTCGGCGACGTTGATCCCGTGGTGCGGGTTGCCGATTGCGCCCTTTGGCGGTGTCGCCCACGATGGCAATGCCGAGCAGCGTTCTGTCGCCTGTTTGACGGGATGGTTCCATGGTGGCCCGTGGTCAGGCCCGATCGCCACCCGCCGGATTCCGCTCGCGCAACACGTCCCTCCTTATAATGAGCAAGCTCATTTTATGCCTTGACGGGCAGGCTCGCCGCCGCAATAATATGAGTGTGCTCACAATAAAGCGAGGGTTGCTTTCATGCGGATCACCGCCGACGAAAAACGGGCCACCCGGCGGCGGATCGTCGAAGCGGCCGTCGACCTGTTCCGCTCGCAGGGGTTTGAGACGACCACCACCCGCGACATCGCCCGCGCCGCCGGCATCGCCGTCGGCACCCTGTTCAACTACTTCGAGACCAAGGAGGCGCTCGTCGCCAGCCTGGCTGCTGAGGCCCTGTCGCGCGCCCACGCCGCCTGGAAACGGGAGCGCGAGCGGACGAGCCTCAACCAACGCCCCGGCCTCGACGAGGATCTCTTCTCGCTCGTCGCCGCCGAGCTGAGGCAACTGAGGCCTTTGCGCAAATTCCTTTCCCCCTTTATCGAGACGATCCTCTCACCCCTGGTGGCCGCACGCAAAAGCGCCGCCGACGAACTGCGGGTAGCCCACCTGGAACGCGTAACGGAGCTCGTCGGCCGGCATGGCGTGGCCGACGTGACTCCCGTCGCTCTGCAGATGTACTGGGCGCTTTACACCGGCGCGCTGGCCTTCTGGGCCGTCGACAGATCGCCCCGGCAGGAAGATACCCTCGCTCTCCTCGACGAATCTCTTCAGATGTTCTCCGCCTGGCTGCAGGGCCAGACGGACGGCTCGAAAACAGAAAGGAGCTGACCATGCCCGCCAACATTGCCGAATTGATCGCCGCGCTACCCGCGGAAGCCGACGAGCAAGCGACCGTCCCCGACGAGTTGCCGACGTTGTGTGTCTCGCCGATCCCCGTTGGCCGCTTCCGGCGACTGTCGGCGCTGGGCACGCTGCAGGCCAAGATCGCGGCCGCCTATCTCTTTCGATGGCTGCGAGGCTGGTTCCAGAGCGCCGACGAGAGCAAGCGCACGCTGGCCGACGCGCACTGGCGAAACGCGCTGCGCATGCTCGACTCGATGGGCTACCTGCGCGGCGCCGTGATGAAGATCGGTCAGACGCTGGCCAACTTCCCCGACATCGCGCCCCGCGAGTTCGTCGAAACGCTGGAGAAGCTGCACTTCGACGCGCCGGCCATGCACTGGTCGCTGCTGCGGGAGACCGTCTTCGCGGAGCTGGGAGACGAGCCCCGAAACCTTTTTGCGGCGTTCAACGAGCGGGCTTTCGCCGCGGCCTCGCTGGGGCAGGTCCACGGCGCCCAACTCAGGACCGGCGAAGAGGTCGCCGTGAAAATCCAGTATCCGGGCATCGCCCGCGCCATCGATGCCGACTTCCGCAACCTGTTTCTGTTCATGCTCCCGGCGAGACTCTCGGCCGACTGGGAGAACACCAAGGACCAGTTCGACGATCTGCAGCGGCGCCTGACGCAGGAAACCGACTACGAACTGGAGGCCACCAACCTCCGCAAGGCGCGGGCCCTCTTTCGCGAGGAAGACGGCATTGTCGTGCCTCAGGTCTACCCGCAGTACTCCACTTCGCGCGTGCTGACGATGGAGCGCCTGGAAGGGCATCACCTGCGCGATTTCATGGCCCGCAAGCCGTCGCCGGAGGAGCGAAACGAAGTGGCCTTGAAGATCCTGCGCGCCTGGTACCGGTTGATGTACGCCGGCCGCATGCTGTACGTCGACTTCCACCCTGGCAATTTTTTGGTGCTGCCCGACGGCCGCCTCGGCGTGCTCGACTTCGGCTTCATGATCGCGCTGGAGGGAGCGGAGTGGGAGCTGTTCCGCAAAATCGACCGGCCCCTTACGACGGGCCGCCAGGAGGACCGGATCGCGGTGGTCAAGGAGTGGTGCGATATTCGGGACGACGAAACCGACCGCCTGCGGCTGATGGACGATTTCACCGCCTGGGAGTGGATGGCCCGATATCGCGGAGGCGAGTTCGACTTTGGCGACGAAGCCGAATTTCGGCTGGGCATTAACCTCTTCGCGGAGCTGATTCGCAGGCGCTACAGCCGCGCCCGGCCGAACACGCCGGCCATCGCCCGCAGCCAATTCGGCATGCGTTCAATCATGTATCTGCTGAAGGCGAAGGTAGACGTCTGGTCGTTGGCCGAAGAGGAGGTCAAGGCGACCGGCTGGGACCGCAGCGATTATGCCGTCAAGTAGCGGACGTACTGCGTGTGCCGTCGCCGCGCCAAGAACGAGGTCCGAGCGGAGCGCTAACGACTTGTCTGAGGTGGTCAAAGCACCGTGCTGGTTCAGACGGAACGTAACCGTCTTGTTGGGCTTCGCGGACGGGTCGTGTAGGGCGTAGTCCAGGACCGCCAAGCTGAGCTTCGTTAGTTCTCCGCTGCCGCCAGGAAGCACCCGGACCCTGGCGTCGCAGTGGCGGCCCACTCCGCACGCACCTTTCCTGGGCGCGCATTTCGCGCAACCGATGCCCAGCCACTGCGGCGCGTCCAGGCAGTCGACCGTGACGATGACGCCGTGATCGCGCTGGTCGACGCGAACGTCGGGATCGCCCGTGTAAAACTTGCTGAAAAGCCGCGCGCAATTGGGGCAATCGCCTTGCATCGCCTGCCGACGGTGGATGGCGATCGCCGTCGCAGCCTTCGTCCGGCGAGAAAAGGCCCCCTCCGCGGCCGATTTGCCGACCCTTCAACTCACATCTGCTTGCCCAGCGCCTTGGCCACCTTGCGGCAAAGCTCCATCGTCTGGCGAAACTGGTCGACGTTGAGCGACTGGTAGCCGTCGCTCATGGCGTTTTCGGGGTCGGGATGGACCTCGAGAATGAGGCCGTCGGCGCCGGCCGCGACACTGGCGCAGGCCATCTGCGGCACGAGCCAGGTGTGGCCCGTGCCGTGGCTCGGATCGACCACCACGGGCAGGTGTGTCTTGGCATGCAGATAGGGAACGGTCGCCAGGGGGAGCGTGAAGCGGGTGTGCGACTCGAAGGTCCGGATGCCGCGCTCGCAGAGCATCACGTTGGGGTTCCCCGCGTCGAGAATATACTCGGCCGCCAGCAGCAGCTCTTCCATGGTGGCGCTGGGGCCCCGTTTCAAAAGCACGGGCTGTCGAACCTTGCCCACGGCCTCCAGCAGACGGTAGTTCTGCATGTTGCGCGCTCCGATCTGCAACACGTCGGCGTAGCGGGCGACGAGCTCGACGTCCTCGGTCGCCAGCACCTCGGTGACCACGGCCAATCCCGTGGCCTCGCGCGCTGCGGCCAGCAGCTTCAGCCCCTCTTCCTTCAGCCCCTGGAAACTGTAGGGGCTGGTGCGGGGCTTGAAAGCTCCGCCGCGCAGGGCCGTGGCCCCGGCCGCCTTAACCGCGATCGCCGTGGCCAGGATCTGCGCCTCGTTTTCGACCGAACACGGTCCTGCGATCACGCCGATCCGGTTGCCTCCCACCTCCAGGTCGCGGGCGCGGATTACCGTCGTCTCGCTCTTCAACTCGCGGCTGGCCACTTTATAGGGAGCCAGGATCGGCAAGACTTCGGCCACGCCGCTGCCGCTTTCCAGCGATTCCTTCAGGCCGTCGCGTTCGGCGCCGATGGCGGCGATGACGGTACGTTCGACGCCGCGCAATATGTGCGCCTTCAAACCCAATCCTTCCACGCGCTGGACCATGTGTTCAACCTCCGCCTCGTTGGCATTTCGTTTCATGACGACAATCACGTAAGGGCTCCTGTTTCTTCGATTGGCTTGCGAACGTGCTGGATACCGGCAAAAAACCAACAAAAAACCCCGCGATTTTTGGTCGCGGGGCTTGAATCAGCTTGCCTGGTTGGGTTCTCTTACGAACCGCCTCCGGCCCCGCGACCCGTCGGGGTAAAGTAAAACCAAAAGCCGAAGTAATACGCGTGGCTCGGAGTCATGACGCTATTCTGCCTTGAGGGCGGCGGCGTTGCAAGCAGAAAAATTCGTTAGGCAACTGCTGGGACTCGCGGGCTCGTCCCACCCTACAATTCGTTCGTCACCATTCGTCCCACCAGCCGCGCGTCCGGGAAGTTGGCGAGCAGATAGGTGTTGCGGCCGTCTAGAATCGTTACGGTCTGCTGCTCGGCACCGCCGTTTGTGCCGTACTGGCTGATAGGTTGCAGGGTGACCACATGCGTCCCGGCGGGAAGTTCGACTCGCAGCACCTGAATTTTATCGGGCAGCAGGCCCCAGCAACGCGTGTCGGCCGCCTCGGTCGCTTCCCAGGCGATGCCCACCACGTCGAGCGCGATGCTCGTCATCGTGGCTTGATTCGCTCCCAGCGCTTCCTTGGCGCCCAGCACCACGGCCTTCTTCACGACGCGCCGTACCACCGCGTCGGCAATGATGCGGGGGTAAATCGCCTCGTGTTGCTCGGCGGCCATCCGGCCGATATCGGTGATCGTTTCCGTGGGGCCGGCGTATCGGCCGTCGACCGACACGCCCACGTTGGTGATGTAGTTGGGCGGCACCACGATTTTGGGCACTTTCACCGGCGCGATCGTGGGGGGCAGGCTGTATTTGTTGGTCGCGCTGATGATCCGATCGGCGATCAAGAGCGAGATCTGGGTGGGTAGTTCGATGGCCTCTTCTTTGTAGGGACCTCGGCCGACCAGCGTGAAGACGTACAGCACGCCGTTGCCCGGCGCCGAATGCCGGCCGTGCCGGGCGCGTTCCAGATCGGCTCGGCCGTAGCGAAACTCCGGCCGCCAGCTCACGACCAGCGAGCTGGCGCGGGCCGCGTCGTCGTAGTTGCTGTGTGTCGCCTCGCGGATCAGTCCGTGCAGGTAGGGGCCCAGTGCCACCTGCTTGTAGGCCAGCTTCGGATTGTTGCCGTCGCCGTCCTTCGTCGCGGCTTCGATGATCTGCTGCTGCTTGTCGGTGACTTGCAGGGCATAGGCCGCCGCGTCCTGACCGTCGCCCAGCAAGTTGGCGAGGGAAAGGAACGCCCGGATGAGCACCTTCTCGTAGTCTTCGCCGCAGTACGCCTTGTAGGTGTCGTCCGTGATGAGGGAAATGGCCGCCTTGCCGAGTCGGGCGCCTTCCAGCTCTTCAAAGCGATCGCGAACCGTCCGCAGCGCCGCTTCGGCCTGTTTGGGACGCCCTTCCGCCAGGTCGACGATCGAACGCTCCAGCAGCAGCACTTCGCCGTCGCGTCGGTCTCGCTTCAGTCCCTCGTCGAGCGCCGTCTCGGCCTCGATCAGGTCGCCCGAATAGAAGCCGTCGCGAATCGCCAGCAGCCGCCGTTCGTGCGTGGCGCAGCCGACGGCGGCGAACAGCAGACAAGAAACGGCGAGAGACAGACAGATCAACGGCCGGAGGCGATATCGCCGGTGGTCGATGAGCGAGCGGTCGTCGGTCATGGGCGTTTCACCCGTCTGCTGCCTACCGCTGGGCTTGTGCCCCTATCCTTTTACCAATCGACTCAGCCGCGAGTGATAATAGCCCTTGCTGAGCGTGGCGGCTTGCTTGTCGTATTGGCCGGTGTGAATGTCGACCAGTTCCATCGTGAGCAGGTAGTCGCGCTGGTAGTCCTTGTTCTCGCGGGTGGTGCCGGAGGTAATCGTAGCGTAGAGCAGATAGTCGAACGGCTGGCCCTGCTGCTCCATCACGGCCGTGAACATCCGCTGGTTGGCGGGGATCATCAGCATGTCGGGACGGAGCCGTGTCTGCATCAATCCCGCGTCGACAAACCGCTTGCTCACCGGCTGAAAAACCTGGCTTTCGAGTATCTTGGTGTCGATCTGCTCGTAGATCTGGTCTTTGAAATCGCCGATCTCCTCGCTGCTCTTGTTCTCGACGCCGACGAAGCAGATTCGCAGAGGCGGGGGCGGCAATCCGTTCGGTCCGACCTGACGCGCGGCGGCGTGCCGGCCCAACAGCTTGGCGACCGCCTCATGCATCAGCGGTTGCCAGGTCTCTGCGCCGGCCTGATGACTGCCGACCATCCCTGGATCGCCCGGCTGCTTGACTTCCGCGTATTGATTGCCGCGGCAGCCGCCCAAACAGCCAGCCAAGGTAATGAAACCCGAACGAAGAAAACAACGTCGGTGCATCGGAGTGGATTCCGTTCCGTCGAAAGTGGCTGCAACCCGGTTTGAAAAGCCTATTGAGTAGATCGGTCGGCTCATTCCCAAAACTTCGTCGCCCTCGCCGGGGGGCCAAAACGGGCGGCCAGCATAACGAAAAAAGTGAAACCGGACCATGTTGAGTGGCGAGGGCGGATATACTGCGTCCCCGTTTCTTACGTATAAAACAGGTCCGAAGAGACCGGCCCGGTAAGATGACGAGACTGCAAAAAACACGTCGACACGGCTTGCGGAGCGAATTCGCCGCAGAAATCATTACGTTCATTCGATTGGCAACCTACTTCGACTCAACCCCACGGCAATGACTGTTCAAGACCTTCGCTCGCAAAGTGCGGTTCGAGGCCGCCTCGTTTCGCTGATCTCGCTCGTTTTCTGCGTCGCCTGCCCCGCCTTCGCCGCCGACGAGCCCCCCTTTGATCTGGTGATCCGCAACGGCCGGATCGTCGACGGGTCGGGAAATCCTTGGTTCTATGGTGACGTGGCCGTACGCGGCGATCGGCTCGCAGCCGTCGGGCAGATAGGCCAGGTCGAGGCGAGGCGAACGATCGACGCCCGCGGCCTTGTCGTCTGTCCGGGGTTCGTCGACATCCATTCGCACTCGGATCTTCTGCTCCTGGAAGACGGCCATGCCAACGGCAAGATCCGCCAGGGGGTGACGACCGAAATCTTAGGGGAAGGCAGTTCCGCCGGACCCTACACGGGCAAACTCGCCTCGCCCCCGGCCGACGTGCGTGGAACGCCTCGGCACTGGTCGATGCTGGGCGAATACTTTGACCTGCTCGACGGCGCCGGCGTTTCCGTGAACGTGGCCTCGTATGTCGGCCTGGGGAACGTCTGGCAGTGTGTCATGGGCGACTCGTTCGAGCGGCCGACGGACGAGCAGCTCGCCGAGATGGAGCGGCTCGTCGAGGCGGCGATGGGCGACGGGGCGCTCGGCCTGTCGAGCCAGGTGATGATGCCCCCCGGTTCTCTGGCGACCACCGACGACATCGTGGCTCTGTGCAAGGCGGCGGCCCGCCACGGCGGCATCTATTCGACGCACATACGCAACGAAGGGAGCGGGGTTCTGGAGTCGGTGAAGGAAGCAATCGAAATCGGCGAGCGCGCGCAAATTCCGGTCGACGTCATCCATCTAAAAATCGCCGACCAGCAGCTTTGGGGCCGGATGGGCGAGATCGTGGCCCTGATCGACGAGGCGCGGGCGAGGGGCATCAACGTGCAGGCCAACGTCTACCCGTACACACGCGGGAACAACGACCTGGTAAGCATCATCCCGCCGTGGGCCCACGAAGGGGGCAAAGACCAACTGCTCGCCCGGCTCAAAAACCCGCGCGATCGCCAGCGGTTGAAGAAGGAAATCCGCGAGGGACTTCCCGGCTGGTACAACCATTACACGGCCGTCGGGGGCGACTGGGGACGTATGCTCATCAGCGCCGACAACGTTTACAAAGGGCTGACGATGGACCGGGTCCTCGCGCTCCGCGCAGCTCGGCAAAAAGAGGCTGGGGGGCCGGTGGCGGATCCGCTGGACGAGCTGTTCGATATCCTGATCGAACAAAACGCTTCGGTGGGCACCGTCTACGCGCACCACACCGAAGAAGACATGAACGCGGCGATGGTGCAGCCGTGGTGCTCCATCGGCTCCGACGGCTCGGCCTACGCCATCGAAGGCCCGCTACGGCGCGGAAACCCGCATCCTCGCAACTTCGGAACCTTTCCGCGCGTGCTGGGAGTTTACGTCCGCGAAAAGAAGCTGCTCAAGCTGGAAGACGCCGTGCACAAGATGACGTGGCTCAACGCCGCTAAAATCGGCCTGCGCGATCGCGGCTTGCTCGTGGCCGGCACGTTTGCCGACATTACAATCTTCGATCCCGAGCGGGTGATCGACCATTCTACTTACACCGAGCCGTTTCAATACAACGACGGCATCGAGTATGTGATCGTCAACGGTCAGGTCGTGCTCCAGAAGGGGCGCCACACGGGTGCCCTGCCCGGCCGGGCGCTTCGGAAAGGACGGGGGCTGGGCAAGCTGGATTGAAACGGCTCAATGGCTCGCCGCCTTGCCGCACTATTTTCTTGCCCCTATACTCCTCCGCCCGGCTGGTGACGATTAATTCAGGGGCTTCTTCTGGCAAGTTGGTCGGGGACCGACGAAGAATAACTTCGTGCTGCCATCTCTTTTGGGAAGAGCAAGATGAGGGATGACGGAAACGTTATTTCTCATCGCACCTCTCGGTCGGGAAAAAGCGGCAGGTCAGGACAAAGGTGGCAAATGTCCCAGCGCGTGGACAACTTGCATCGCTGCCGGGTCGCGAAATGGACGATCACGCTGGCACTTCTAACCAGCGGTTGCGCCGCCACGCCTTATCGATATGGCCGATTTCATCCAGAGAGTCCAGGCGGCGTGCAATTGCAGCCGATCGAGGTATGCTACGGAAAACCGCGCAAAACCCTCGACCGGATTGGCTATGTGCTGGGCACGCCCGCGCGGATCATCACTTTGAATAAGAAGATGAACAACCACGACATCTCCCCCGAGACCCTCGAAAAACTGAAGGTCTACCTGGCGGTGAACGACATCACCGACGTGTGTGTCGCGGTGAACGAATACGACCCGAAGGGACAGTGGAAGCGGCTTCACGAGAACAAGCGCATCGCCCCGGGTTGGCGTTACTCCGTGGGCACCCTGAACTGGCTGACCTACACCATTTTGCCAAACCGGCTCTTCGGCGGAGACCGGTATAGTCCGTACACCAACACCTTGAACCTGAGCTCGGACGTGCCGGCGCAGGTCCTCGCGGCGGCGGCCTACGCCAAGGACATCCATTCGCAACGGCTGCCGGGCACCTACGCGGCGATCGTCAACGATATGCCGGTTCTTTCCGTCTGGAGAGAAGCGAAGGCGGCGCGCGACGTCCTGGGATACGCCCGCGCGAGGCACGATTGGAAAGCCGAGCAGCAAGCTTACCACGTGCTCTATCCTCAAATCGGCGGAGCGACGGTGGGGACGGCGGGCGTTTTTGTCCCTACCGTCGGCCCGTTGTTGCGCTTGGGCGGAGTTGCCGCGGGACACGCGGTCGGTCGCACGGTCGCCTACATTCAGCGACCCAAGGAAGAAAAACCGACCAAGGTGGAGCCGCCAGACATAAAGCTCTTGCCGGGCGAGGAAATTATTACGAACCAGAATTCCCGCCCTTTTCCACCAAATTCGACCGTGCAGGGACAAAATGGCTCGCGCAGGTAGCGGCTGGGGGCGCCGGGCCGTGCGGATGGCGGCGACGATTGTCGTGGTCGCCTGGCTTATGGGCGGCCGTGCCGACGCCCAGCACCTCTGGTGGGACGTGAAGGGATTGGATGAGGCCACCTGCCTCTACGGTGAGGTCACCGTTTTGGCGACGCACGAGGGCATTTACTACTGCGGGGCCAACTGGCACCCCGGCGACCCAGCGGGCGGGTACTGCGGCATCCAGCACAACTCGGCGAGAGAGCGCCGCACAATCTTCTCGATCTGGGACACCTCCGCCGAACTTCGGCCGAAGGTCGTGGAGGCCGATGCCAAGACGATCTTCAACCGCTTCGGCGGCGAGGGCGAGGGGGCACACACCCACGCGTTCTACAACTGGCGGGTCGGCGAGACGTTTCGGTTCTTCTTACAGAAACATCCGGGCGGCGAGGCAGGCACAACCGACGCCCGCTATTACGTCTACGACCGCGAGCAGAAGGCGTGGCGGCACCTGGCGACGATCGCCAGCCCCAACGGCGGTGAGCGGAGCGCGAAAAGCGTGGCGAACATCGGCGGCGGAGGACTTGCCTCGTTCCTGGAAAACTTCTCCGGCAAAGATCGGGCGACCGCAAAACTGGCCCTCTATCGGCTTTGGCTGGGGAAAAGCCTGGACGACATGCATTGCCTGACGCGGGCGACCGGCGACGGCATCTGGGGCACACTGGGAGGCGCCTATTTTCTCGCCGAAGGGGACAAGGGCCGGCTTGAAGCGTTATTTGATGGTCTGAAGGAGCAACACGGCGAACCCGTCTTCGGCGCAAAGGACAAGAAGCTCGAACCTCTGGCGGACAAGCCCGTGCCCGGCGAGATGGGCGAAGGGCTCAAGAACCTGCCTCGTGCGAGGAAGGTCGGCGACGAGCCGGGCTCCTCTCAAACAAAGCGTCGCGACTAGCGCTTCCGAAGGGATCGCGCTTGGTGCCCGTCCGAGAACCAGCACCGTGTGCGGGCGTCTCGCCTGCCCGCCGCTACTCGTGACACGCGGACGATACCTGTAGCGACCTTCAGTTGCTATGATGGGCACACCCGTCCCCCTCGTCCTCTGCAAGAAGGCTGCGGCGAGCGCGGGCGGCAGGTTCAAAGAGAAACCGTTGCATGAATCACCGACTGCTTCTTTGGTTTGCGATTCCTTTCGTGCTGAGCCAATTCTGTTGGGCGGAGCGGCCGCAGGAAGGACCGCAGCAAAACGTCTCCTATTTCCGGCACGACGGGGGCACGGCTGACGGCAACCAGAAACTCCCTGACCGCCTCGATGAGACGACGCAAAAATGGCGGACGCCGCTGGCTTCCGGTCATTCGACCCCGTGCGTCTACGGCGACGCGATCTACCTCACCACCTTCGAAGACGGCCGGCTGGCGACGGTGGCCCTCGACCGCCGGACCGGCCAGAAGAGATGGACGCAAGCGGCGCCGGCTGCGCACATCGAAGCGTATCACGTCACCAGCAGTCCGGCCGCGGCCACGCCGGCCTGCGACGGCCAGCGGGTTTACGTCTTTTTCGGCAGTTACGGTCTGTTGTGCTACGACCTGGAGGGGAACCTCCTCTGGTCGCGCGAGCTTGGCCCGTTTCAGGATGAGTTCGGGTCGGCCAGCTCGCCTATCCTGCTCGACAACAAGCTGATCATCAGCGCCGACCACGACGTCAACAGTTTCGTGATGGCCGTCGACCGTGCCACTGGCGAGACGCTCTGGAAGACCGAGCGGCCGGGCGCCACGCGCAGCTATTCCACGCCCGTGGTTGTCACGGTCAACGGCCGCCCAGAGATCGTCGTGGCGGGCGCCTTGCAGCTTGCCGCTTATGATGCCGACGACGGCGAAAAGCGATGGTGGGTGAACGGGTTGGCCCGCATCGTAAATCCTACGCCTGCCCAGGGGGGCGACCTGCTGTACGTGGCCACCTGGTCGCCAGGAGGCGACACCGACGCGCGCGTGGCAATGGACGCCTGGCCCAAGGCCCTGGAGAAATGGGACACAGACAAGGACGGCGCGCTCACGCGCGAGGAAGTCAACGATCCTGAGGTGCTTGATCGGTTCTTCCGCATCGATCTCGATCAGAACAAGAAGCTCGACGAGACCGAATGGAAGAAATACGCCCGCGTCTTCGAGCTGGCGCAGAACACCCTGGTCGCTCTGCGACCCGGCGGTTCCGGCGACATGACGGATCGGGCGGTGGCGTGGGAATACCACAAGGGCCTGCCTTACGTCCCCAGCCCCTTGCTTTATCGCGGCGTGCTGTACCTCGTGAAAAATGGAGGGATCCTCACCTGTCTGGATGCCGGCAGCGGCCGTATGCTGAAGCAGCTTCGCTTGCCCTCAAACGAGAATTACTACGCTTCCCCCGTGGCGGGAGACGGAAAGGTTTACGTCGCGGGTGAGCCGGGCGTGGTGACCGTGATTGACGGATCGGCCAAAGCTCCCCTGTCATCGCATGATTTTGGAGAGCGCACCATGGCCACGCCGGTCATCGCCGACGGCGAGATTTATCTGCGAACCGAGAAAGCGCTTTACTGCTTTGCTCGATGATCGCTCCAGCACATGCCGCCGGCTTGTCCGGTAGAGCATGGGCGGGCAAGCGGCGAATGATACGAAGCTGGTGGCATCTTCAGGAGGACGCGATGCGCAGCGTAACTTTGTTCACCGGCCAGTGGGCCGATTTGAAACTGGAAGACCTGGCGCGCAAGGCGCGCGAGTTCGGCTACCAGGGCCTCGAGCTGGCTTGCTGGGGCGACCACTTCGACGTCGACAAGGCGCTCGCAGACGACGGTTACTGTGCCAACCGGCGCGACGTGCTTGAGCGGCATGACCTGCAGGTTCACGCCATCAGCACCCATCTCGTCGGCCAGGCTGTGCTCGACAACATCGACGAGCGGCATAAATCTATTCTTCCGCCCCACGTCTGGGGCGACGGCAAACCGGCCGGCGTGAACCAGCGGGCGGCCGAAGAGCTGAAAAAGACGGCCCGCGCGGCGCAGAGGCTGGGCGTGGAGGTGGTGAACGGATTCACGGGCTCGAGCATCTGGCACCTGCTCTATTCGTTTCCCCCCGTGCCGCAGGCCATGATCGACCGCGGCTACGAACTCCTCGCCGAGCGGTTCAACCCGATCCTCGACGTATTTGAAGAGTGCGGCGTACGGTTCGCCTTGGAAGTTCACCCCACGGAGATCGCCTTCGACCTCTACAGCGCCGAGCGCGCGTTAGCGGCGCTCGACCATCGGCAGGAATTCGGCTTCAACTTCGATCCCAGCCACCTGCTCTGGCAGGGGGTCGATCCGGTCGAATTCCTGCGTGCCTTTCCCGACCGGATCTACCACGTGCACATCAAAGACGCCGTCGTCACGCTCAACGGCCGCAGCGGCATCTTGGCCAGCCACCTGAATTTCGGCGATCCGCGGCGCGGTTGGGATTTTCGTTCGCCCGGCCGCGGCGGGGTCAACTTTGAAGAGATCGTCCGGGCGCTCAACGTCATCGGCTACGGCGGTCCCCTTTCGGTCGAGTGGGAGGACGTGGGCATGGACCGCGACGTGGGGGCCAAGGAAGCGTGCGAGTTCGTCAAACGGCTCGACTTCCGCCCCAGCGGCGTCGCTTTCGACGCGGCCTTCGCGAGGAAATAGAAGTCGGAACGCACCGCGGCCGCCGTCCGGCCAGTTCCTCAGCGGCGGCATCTTGCCGCCGTTGCCCGCACGGCATCCCACCGAGGTCGCCGCCAACGAAGTCGGGGTAGACATTGGCAGACTTTGGCAGAGATTGGCAGAGTTTGGCAGGACGATGAACCGATCTGGCGGTGGCATGTCGGCCATGAGTGCAGCCCGTCAGACGGTTCGTTATCATCTTCGCCACCCGGCCGTAAAGGCGGGCTAGGTCGCACTGCGCACCAGCGCACACCAACCCGAAGCGTCAGCGAGGGTAAGTCGGTCCCTCGCCCTCGCTGACGCTTCGGGTTAGTGCAAGGCCCGCTGTCGCGCAACTCCGGGAGCGTGGTGCGCAGTGCGGGCTAGGTTGCCGCGGGCAGCCGCGTTCGCCAGAACGCGGGGGGCGAGGCGCGGCTTATTCACCGGCCCCGTAGGCTTGCGCGCAGAGTGCGCCGACACTAAGCGCGAAGCGTGAGCGAGGGTCACGACGCAACTTCCCTCGTTCACGCTTCGCGCTTGGTGTGGGCCGGTGAGTAACCCGGGCTTGCCGCCTCTCAACCTTCGCCGGCTTTCAGGGCGATTCCTCGCCGTACCACCCGTTGTTGTCGATGATGACGGGCGTTTGGTTCCAGCGGGGCTCTTCGTCGGCCTTCTCTTCCAAGCGAGTCAGACGCTCGTCCAGTTCGGTCGACTCCCGCAACCGCGGCCCCAACTCCAAGACGGCCTTCGCGGCCCTGCGGGCCACCGTCGGTTGGTCGCTTGCCATCAGCCGCTCCAAGATGCCCGTGGCCTTGCACGCGAGACCGGCCAGCCGGCCCAGGGCGGAATCGAACAGCCGGCCGCGGGCCCGACTCACGGCGCGTCGAAAGTCGGCGTCCGCCAGCCGGCCGTGGGCGGTTCGTTCCTCAATGCCGGCTTGCTCGGCGGCCTCCCGCACGGTGGCGCCGGCCGCCAACGCCAGAACCAGTTCGTCGTCGCCCGCGGGCGTTTGCATCCCGTCGATCTCTTCGTCATTCTCGTCTTCCAGGCGGCTGATCCGCTCTTCGATGTCAGCCGCCTCACGCAACCGTGGCCCCAACTCCAGCACGGCTTTCGCGGCCCCCAGGGCCTCGGACGGCCTGTCGCTTTCCATCAGCCGCTCCAACGTCTCCGCCGCCCTGCTGGCGAGCCCGGCCAGCCGGCCCCGCGCCGCATCGAACAGCCGGTCGCGGGCCTCGCTGACGGCCTGGCGAAAGTCGGCGTCCGCCAGCCGGCGGTAGACGGTTCGTTCCCCGACGCCGGCTCGCTCGGCGGCCTCCCGCACCGTCGCGCCGGCCGCCAACGCCAGAATCAGTCCCTCGTCGCTCGCAAGCGTTCCATTCGATCCCATGCTCGGCCTCCTATCTCGTGACCTTGTCCGACGGTCCTTTGCATACCTGAAGAAGTTTTCCAGGCAAGCCATATTTTGCTCTCGGGTGGCCCGCCCTGAGGTCTTCCGAAGGGCGTGGATGGAGCGTCGATAACTCAACGCCTTCTTGTGCCGACCGAGATCGAACGGCCAGATTCGCGGAATGCCAGCACCACGGCGATGCTTGCACGGGCTTGACGGAGTTGGTGGGCAACCCGCCCTCACCCTAACCCTCTCCCGGCGGGAGAGGGAACGGCGGGTGGCCCCAACTCCAGCACGGCTTTCGCCGCCCCCAGGGCGGCTGTCGCGTTGCAATCCGGTAACTGAGCTTGCGCCTCCGGCAATTCCGGCTCAAGTCAATGGATCTGACTCATTCCTCCAACGCGCCCCGGCGAAGAGCGGACGGGCAGAATTGAACCGGCCCTGTCGGGCTCAGATCAGCGATCCAGGAGCCAGGTAGTCGTCCCAGCGCAAGATCTCGCGGCCGAAGTGGTTGAGGATCACCTTTTCGGCGGCCCCCGACGGCGAGGACTCGATCCGCCGGCTGAGCACGCGGGCGAACGTGATGGGGTTGGCCCGCGCCTTGATGAAGAACTCCAACACGCCGTTGACCCACCCCTGCGACTCGGTCGCCGCCTCCTGCGGCCGGCCCGTGAGCTGCGTCGGATCCTTCAGCCCCAGAACCTTCTTGGCCGCGACGCCGGCCCCTTTTTCGGCGGCTGACTTGGCGACACTGAACCCCGCGTCGGCCGCGTGTCCCGCGATCGCACCTCCCGCGGCCGCTGCCCCGGTGGCAACGGCGATGTAGGGGGCCAGCAACGGGAAGGCGAACAGCTTGCCCACGAAGACCACGAATTCTACGTCCGCCTGCTCGATCTTTGCCGAGCAGAAGAGGAGCAGGTCCTGGCAGAAATCGGCGGCGAAGTTTTTCTCCCGCACAATGTACTTCTGCATCTGGCCGTTGAGGTACTCGGCCATCCCCTTCCATTGCAGGTCGTTCAGCAGCTTGTTGTCGAACAACGCGTGCATGAGCTGTCCGCTATTGCTCGTCTCGGCCTTCATCATCGCGCGGAAGCTCGGCCCCGTCGCCAGTTCTCCGATGGCTTTGGCAACTGCTTTCGATTCCGCGTCGACCTTGGCTTGATGCTGGAGGATGATCTTCGTCTGTGCCCGCTTCTTGATGAGTTGCTTCTCGTGCGCCGCGGGCTCGGCGGCCACCGCCGCCGCGCGCGGCTGGGACTGCAAGGCGTTGATCTGGTGCTTCTGGCAGTAGCTTTGCATCGGGCCGGCCACGACGTTGATGCAAGCCGGCGCCCCGCAGGTGTGCATCGAGCAGTAGCAACTGCGCTTCCCGCCCCCATTGAGCCGGCGTGACTTGCAGTTCCAGGCGGAAAACATCAGGCAGAGGGGGTTGTCCTTCGAGAGAGTTCGCAGCGGAGCTGGAGCGACTTTGTTCGAGCTGCCGAAGGGCCAGGGCATGAATGATCTCCCGTGAAAGGTGGCGGTTTCGCCGGTCGCCGCGAGGTGCGGCCGTGCTGGTGTGCACCCACAGACAAATAAAGGACGAATCCACGAGCAAAGCAAACCAAGGGGCAACGAACGAGACCGACAAACCAAACACGAGGCAGATAAGCCGTACAAAGCAAACGAACGGAAGGTTGCCCAGTCCGAATCTGTGTGCGATCGCTTTCTTGTTGAGCGGAGCGTAAGGGCGGCATCGGCATGGTAATGACCGCCCGCGCGAGTAAACTGAAGGGCACTCGCTGACTTTATTTGACCGACCTACACAATTCACACGCCGTCCCCTGGATGGTCCGCCAATGCGAGCTTTTCGATCGGTAAGTTGCGGTTTGGCCGTTGCCGTCTTTCTGCTCGATGTTGCACCGCGATCGACTCGCACCGTAGGTGCTGCCGAGCAAACGGACAAAGATGTCTCCGTCTCCTTCCGAACCGTCGACGAAGATGGCGATGGGGCGATCAGCGAAACCGAACTGGCCCGGCAGACCGGCAGGCCCCCCGCCGAAGTGAAGCGGGACTTCAAGCTTTTCGACCGTGACGGCGACGGCCGGCTGGACGAAGCGGAATTCGCGACGTTGCCCAGCTTGTTTTCCCGCGACCGCCGGGGCCGGTTGCCCGATCCATTCTTGCGGCTCGTCGACCGCTACGTTGTGCTGGTCGACAGCCACTGGGACGAATGGGACGCGGACGAGAGCGGCGAACTAACTCCCGACGAGTTTGACCAGGGACTGGCCGAAGCCTTGGAACTGCCCGCTCGACCGGCGGGACCTGGCGGGCAGTTCGTCCAGGGAGGCCCGGGCGTAAATCTCCGACCGCCGCAGGCCCATCAACGGATCGCGTCTGACTTCAACCACGACGGCGTCGTGACTCACGATGAAGCACGCGCCTCGCTCGAGTTGCTGCTGGGAGTGCGGCTGCCCGACGGTCAGTCCTTGCGGTCTGGAGGTGGAAGCGTCCTCAACCTGAGCCATTTTCGGGCAATCGATCGAAACCGGAACAACACGCTCGACCGCGTCGAGTTCCAAAACCTCGGCGTCCCAGGCATCGATCCGGCGGAATTGTTTGCCCGCGCCGACGTCGATCACGACGGGCAGGTCTCGCTCGAAGAATGGTGGTGGCAGATCCCCTTCGGCGGCATGGACCCGATCAACGAGTTTCGCGGGCTCGACGCCGACCTCGACGGGCTGGTCGACAGCGACGAATTGCGCAAGGTGCCGGCGTACAAGCTGAGAGTGGCCGAGCACACGCTTCCGGGTTTCGACCTCGACGGCGACGGCAAGCTGTCGTTAGCCGAGTACCGTTTCTCCCCGCTGGCCAACCCGCTCGTCGATTGGTATCGCGAGATCGCCGACGACGACGGCAGGCTTACTTTCGAGCAGTTCGCCAGCCTGGCGGGGGAGTTCGCTTTGTTGGGCTGGCGTTATTTTGAGCGGTTCGACGTCAACGCCGACGGGGTGCTTGACCGCGGGGAATTTTACTTCCGCGTGCGAACGCCGGAAGCCCTGTATGCCCTCAACGCCGATGGGACGGGCTGGACCAGGTTGTTTCAAATGGCGGGCTACCCCGTCATCGGGTCGCCGACGGTCTCGCCCGACGGCAAGACCATCGCGTTCGACGGTTGGCAAGTGCACGCGAACCCCAACGGCCCCAACGACGTGATCGGGATGCCCGCGGTCTTCGCGGTCGACATCGACGGGGCGAACCCGCGAGAGATATGCCAGGGGCAAATGCCGTCCTGGTCGGCCAACGGAAAGCTGTTCGCCTGCTCGCGCCGGGAGGGCGGATACGGCAGCGCGATCATGACCCTCGACGGGCAAGAGCGGCAACGCATCGGCAACGGCGGCTGGTCGGCCCAGTGGTCCCCCGACGGCAAGCAGATCGCCTATTACGAAGGGAACAAATTGCTGGTGTACGACGTCCAGACGCGTCAGTCTCGCGACGTCCTGGGCGCGGCGCATGCCTATCAGCAGATATTCTGGAACATGTGCTGGTCGCCTGACAGCAAGCAGATCTGCTTCAAGGGGATCAGCATGCAGGGGAGAGAGGAGTTGGTTCTGGTCGATGCCGCCGGCGCCGAACGGGGAATCAGGGTGCGCTACAGCGCGGGGCCTTTTTCGTCGAAGTGCGCCTGGCACCCGAAGGAGAGTCGGATTGTCTTTGCCAGACCCGACCCGGAGCGGCGCGTGATGCAGTTGTTCCAACTCGACCCGCAAACCAACGACCCGCCGGCATGGGTGACCGGCCAGGACCCGGCCACCCACAACGAAGATCCCTGCTGGACTCCAGATGGCAAACGGCTGATCGTAGTGAACGGCATCTACTGATCACTAGCCGCCTATCGTCGCCTTTCGCGGAGCGAAGGACGACGTCGGCATCGTTTCAGACAAAGTCTAGTTCCCCGTCTGCTGCGGCTTCGCCAGCGTGGAGGTTATCGCTTCTTTCAACGCATCGGCGAATTGCGGTCCATAGCCGACGAAGACGCGGGTGACCTTACCGTCGGCGCCGACCACGACGGTGTAGGGAATCGAGTTGGCGCCGTAACCGGCCGCCACGCGGCCGTCACGATCGAGCCCTACCGACAAACTCAAGTTGAGGCGCTCGACGGCCTGCGCTACGTCGTCGCGCGTCTCTTGCAGGTTGATCGCCACGAGCCGCACCTTCTGCGAATCGAATTCGGCCATCACGGATGCCACGTCGGGGAGCCCCTTCACGCAGGGCGCGCACCAACTTGCCCAGAAGTCGAGCACGACCACTCTGCCCCGCTCACTCGACAAGCGAAACTTCGAGCCGTCGAGCAGGTCGAGCGTGAAGTCGGGCGCGAGCCGGTCCACCAGATCCGGCTCCGACGAGAGACCGTCAGCATCGTCGGCGAATGCCTTGGGCTCGATGGCCTCGGTCAGTTTCCACATCCGATAGTTCTGGGCCAGCTTCGACAGCGTGCGGGGAACGCCGAGACGCAACGTGCTCAGCTCCTCAAGCCGCAGTCGGCAGTCGCCCAACAGTTCGTTCCTGCCAACAAGGCAGCCATCGTCGAGCCTGGCGTCCGCGAGACACAGGCTCAGCCCGTCGGCGTCCGTCACTTGCACCAGGCCGGCGCCCTTGTCCTTGGTTGGCGAATCGTCGGCCGAATCAAGCCAGATGACCGATGCGATCCGCTCGCGGGGGAATTCACGGCGGGCGGATCCCACCTGAAACACGATCCGGCTGTCGGTCACGGCGAGCAGTCGGCCGCGCAGGAAATCGTCGCTCATCGAGCCCAGCACGTGCGTCGGCGGCTCGTCCTTTTGCAGTCTCGGCACGGTCAACAGACGAGCAAGCTTGTCGTTGGCAATGGCCCGGCGCGACTGCGGGCCGAACTCAACCGCCTTGATTCGCGCGTTGAGCACGTGCCTAGGCTCTGGGCCGGCGACGCGCAAAACGGTTTCAACGTCATCGATCGACACGATGTTGCAGGTGAGCACGTCGCCGCCTCGTAAGAAGATCCGGTCTTCAGCAGCGGCTTCCTTCTCGATCAGTGCAGACAGCGCGGGCGGGCCAAAATCAATCGACGCGGTCACGCCCGCGCGAATCGCCAGCGCGGTGGAACTGCCCGAAGGCTGCCAGGCGAAAGAGGTCAGCCCGGCCCGTGGCTCGGCCGCCACGAGCCGCCCGTGCAGCCGGGTTTCGCCGACCGAAAGCATCGCTTCGCCCCGCTGCCGCGCCGACGACTCTGACGCGGCCGACGCCCGGATCGAACGCAAGCCGGCCAGCGGCAAGGTAACGACCTCGCGGAAGGCCGACGATTTGACCACCACGGTTGACGGGCCAACTTTCTCCAACTCGCCGCTGAGACGGATACCGTCGACATATTCCAGACTCACGGGACCGGGATGAGTCCCCGCGTCGGCCATCACGATTTCTGTGATCTCGTTGGCGCGGTAACTCGGGCTCTCGCTCCCCGCACGAAACGAAAAAGCGGTTGACCGCGCGTCGTAACCAACCAGGTCGGCGTAGACGACCTGGCTATTCCGCAGCACGACGTGTGCCTTCTGGATGACCGGCTTTTCCACGGCAAGCGGCCTGATCCGCGGTCGAAGCGCGCGGTAGGCGTGGCTCAGTGAGGCCACCGCGGCGCGCTTCACTTGAAAGGTTCCCCGCTGTGTTCGCAGCACGATCGTGTTATTGTCGACGGAAACGAGGTCTCCGCGGAGTTCGTCGCCGCCTGACAGCTCGACGCGATAATTGCCGTGCGACGCGGACGGCGACGGATGGAACTTGACGATCTGGACATCAGCGAGCGGAATCTGAAGCGGCGCGGCCAGGACAGGCAACTGCCAGGCGATCTCACCCGGTTTCGCAGAGACGGCCGGGCAGCCGCGCAATCGATCGCCGCTGGCGAGGACAAGTAGTCCCTCGCCGGTTCGGGCTTCGGCCGCCGGTTCGCCGCTCGCGTTCGTCGGCAATACCACCGCCAGCAGGCCGGCACAGGTGACCAGCGCTCGCCAACGACCGAGCTTAAGCTGGAGCTGCTGCTGAGCCATCGGCTTTCGGCCTACCCGATCCGGATGACGGTGCGAGGGATCACTTCGAGTATGTCGATCGTTGACGTTCGCGGCAAGTGTCGGAACTGGTAGGGGTACGAATCACTGCGATGACGCCGTGGCGATGGCCGAGCCGTCGATGCCGCGCGCCGCGCGGCTCCTCACGCGGCCAAGATTCGCAGATCGCAAATGATCGAAAAACTCGTATGATGAGGACCGTCCCATTGTCACGAGCACCGTGGGTTAACCATGAGGCTTAACACCGAGCTGCAGCGATTTGGCCTTTGTTGGCTCGCCGTCGTGGCGCTGGTCCCGGTCGCCGTCGCGGCCGACGATCGGAGCGGGCGAGGACTTTATGAACGGCGCTGTGCAACCTGTCATGGCATGCACGGTGAAGGTAGCAGGGAGCATTATCCTCAAGCGCTCGAGGGCGAACGTTCGACCGACGAGCTGGCACGTTTTATCGCCACGTCGATGCCACCCGACGAGCCCGGCGCCTACGAAGGCGAGGACGCCAGGGCCGTTGCCGCCTACATCCACCAGGCGTTCTATTCTCCTCAGGCACGCGCGACGCGTGAGCGACCTCGGATTGACTTGGCGCGGCTTACGGCGCGTCAACATGCGAATGTCATCGCCGATCTGATGGTCGCCTTCTATGGTTCGTCTGCTGGCGAGAAGCAATTCGGTTTGCGCGGGAACTACGCCACGATCAATGCCAACGGCGACGGCAAGCAGGTGTTCTCCCGCATTGATCCGGAAGTGCGGTTCGATTTTGGCGTTTCCAGTCCCAGCCCCGAACAAATCGATCCCGCAGAATTTGCCATCTCGTGGACGGGGTCGGTTGCCGTGCCGGCCACGGGGGATTATGAGTTTATCGTGCGCAGCCCGAACAGCGTCAGGCTCTACGTCAACGACCGCAAGACGCCGCTCGTCGATGCTTGGGTGAAGTCGGGAGAGCAGACGGAATACCGGGGAATGGTTCGATTGCTGGGCGGACGCGACTATCTGCTGCAACTGCACTTCACCAAGGCCGGACAAGGCGGCAAGAAGCCAGAGAATCTTCGATCGCAAATCGCCCCAGCCGCTATTTCGCTCGCCTGGAAGCCGCCAGGCCAGTCGGAAGAAACGATTCCCGCCTGCCGGCTTTCTCCCCAAGAAGTACGGGAAACTCTGCTTTTGCAAACCTCCTTTCCACCGGACGACCGCAGCACTGGTTTCGAGCGCGGTACAGCCGTCAGCCCCGAGTGGGAGCAAGCCACGACGGCGGCTGCGGTGGAAGCGGCCACCTACGTGCGCGAGCGGCTGGGTGATTTTTGCGGCGTGATCGAGCCCAATCGAGAGCATGAGAGCACGCTGCGCGATTTTTGCGCCCGCTTTACTGAGCGTGCATTTCGACGCCCGCTTACGCCCGAGTTGCGCGCGATGTACGTCGATCGGCAGTTCGAGCGAGCGCCGGACGCGGGTATCGCGGTCGAGCGTGCAATCTTGATGACACTGAAGTCTCCCCGATTTCTTTACGTCAATGCTGCCGCTACGAGAGCCGACGCATACGACGTGGCTGCCGCGCTTTCCTTTGCACTCTGGGACTCACTGCCTGACGACGCGCTGCTGGCGGCCGCCGCTGCCGGACAACTCGCCACGCGCGAACAAGTGGCGGGGCAGGCAGAGCGCATGATGTCCGATCCCCGCGTTACCGCGAAGCTTCGGGAGTTCGTGCTAGCGTGGCTGAAAATCGATCGGCATCACGAACTGCGTAAGGAACCGACACTTTTCCCGAATTTCAACCCAGCGATCGAAGCCGATTTGCGAACCTCCCTTGAGCTGTTTCTGGAAGAGGTGTTGTCCGGCGAACGGGCCGATTTTCGCACCTTGCTGCTTGCGGATGCGGTGTACCTCAATGGACGGTTGGCTCCCCTGTACGGCGCCGATATGCCCCGTGACGAGCCGTTTCGCAAAGTCGTCCTTGATTCCGGCGAGAGAGCCGGAGTGCTGACACACCCCTATTTGATGGCGACACTCGCGAGCGAGAGCACATCCTCGCCGATTCGTCGCGGTGTGCTGCTGGCACGAGGCGTGCTCGCGCGGGTTCTACGACCGCCGCCCGATGCCGTCACGCCCATCCCGGCGGCGCTGCATCCCGATTTGACGACCCGTGAACGGACCGCGCTGCAGACCGCCGATCACGCGTGCCAGTCGTGTCACGCTCTGATCAATCCGCTCGGCTACCCCCTGGAACGCTTCGACGCGATAGGGCGTTTTCGGACGACTGAAAATGGCCGTGTGATCGATGCCGCCGGCTCCTATTTGTCGCGGAGCGGGAAAGTCGTGACATTCGACGGCGCTCGCCAGTTGTCGGAGTTCTTGGCCGGTAGTGACGAGGTCCACGACGCTATCGTCGAGAAGTTGTTCTATTATGTGGTCAAACAACCCGTTCGGGCGTTTGGTTCCGACGTGTTGCCGGCGTTACGTCACAAGTTTGTTGCAAGCGAGTTCAACATGCGCCGCCTGATGGTCGAAATCGCCGCGCTGGCCGCTTTCGAGAGGCCGGCTCAATCCCCGTTCCCCGTCGGTCAGAAGGGCAAGGAGTGACCATGTCTCGCAGGTTTGTTCGTCGTGATTTTTTGAGGAGTTTGGGTCTCAGCGCGGCCGCGCTTCCGTTCGTGATGAACCTTCCCAGCCTAGCCGCGGTGGGCGAAAGGCGTCGCAAGCAGCGCCTTGTCATCGTTTTCAGCCCCAACGGGGTCGTGCCTGCCACGTTCTGGCCCGATGAGGAGGGCGAGCAGTTCACCCTGAAGGAGAGTCTCACCCCTCTCCAAGCTTTTCGCGACCGCACCCTGATTCTGCACGGAATTTGCGACAAGGTCCGCGGTGACGGCGACCAGCACATGCGCGGGATCGGCTGCCTGCTGACCGGAATCGAACTCTTTCCCGGCAATGTTCTGGGAGGCTGCTCGGAACATCCGGCTGGCTGGTCGCGTGGTATCTCGATCGACCAGGAGCTGCGAAACTTCTTGCAGAGCCAGCCGGAGACGCGCACCCGTTTTGGTTCGCTGGAATTCGGGGTCTTGGTGCAGGACCGCGCCGATACCTGGACACGCATGGTGTATGCGGGACCGAACAAGCCGGTGACTCCGGTCAACGACCCTTACCAGATGTTCGCCAAGCTTTACGGACGCGCCAAGCATCGCGAAAACCTGGCAAGTGTTCTCGACGGATTGCAGGAAGATTTCAACCGGCTACGCTCGCTGATCAGCAGCGAAGACGCTCGGTTGCTGGACGAACATGCCGCGATCGTGCGCCAGATGGAGCAGGACCTGCGTAGCGAGCCGGTGGGCGATGTTGCCGACACCCCGCCCCATTGGGAGGCCGGAATGAAGCAGACAAACGACAACATGCCGGCGCTGAGCCGGATGCAAATTGATCTCATCGTGCGCGGTTTTGCGGCTGATTTCATGCGCGTGGCGAGCCTGCAGTATGCCTATTCGGCCAGCGACACCGTCATGTCGTGGCTTAACATTGAGGGGAGACACCACGACATTTCGCACAAGCCCGACGAGGACCAGAAAGCTCAGCAACAATTGACGCACATCAACCACTGGTTCTGCGAGCAGGTGGCCTATCTTGCGTCGCGACTTGCCGAAACGCCCGAACCAGGCGGCGAGGGCTCGCTGCTAGATAACACAACGATCGTCTGGACGAATGAATTAGGCAAAGGAAACGATCATAGTCACGAGAACATCCCTTTCGTGCTGGTCGGTGGGGGACTTGGCTTCCGTGTGGGGCGCTCGCTCAAATTTCCGTCCGTGCCCCATAACCGCCTGCTGCTTTCGCTAGCCCATGCCTTTGGTCACGAGATCCCCCAGTTCGGCAATCCCGGTTACTGCAGCGACGGGCCACTGTCCGGAGTCACGACCTAAGGTTCGATCCGCGGCGGACGAAGTTCGCTTAAAGCGAGTCGCTGCTGCAAGACCACGTCACCTGCCGTATCCCGTACTTGAAGGCGGATGATGGAATTACTCCAGTCGATGTCGACCGTGCCGAAATTGGCCTCGAAGTACGTCAGTCCCACGCGATAAGAGTTGACCTCATTGGCAAACCTCGCCCCCGACTTCGTCAAGTTGCCGCTCGGTGCGTTGAGGCTGCTCGACGTGATGTCGTAAAGCGGGTAGCCGGGCCCCACGTCGTTGGCGGCCGGTAGCCGCGAGATCTCCGCCAGGTGCCGGTCGCCACTCAAGAAGATGACGCCTGCCGCCCGCGATTGGCGGAGTAGATTCAGCAGCCGCGATCGCTCCTGGGGAAAGTTGCCCCATTTCTCCCACCCGTGTTCGTCCGCGACAAACTGAATGCTGGAACCGATCAGCCGCACTTCGGCGGGCGTGGCGAGTTGCTCGCCAAGCCACTTCCATTGCTGCTCGCCGAGTATCGTGGCCTGCGGGTCGGCGGCGGGCAAATAGACGCCGCCGCGGCCTTCGCCCGGCTCGCCGTTTTGAAACCCTTTCTTCAGCGGGCTGCGAAAGTAACGCGTGTCGAGCAGAATAATCTGCACCCTCTTTCCGGGCGGACCAAAAACGCGTGCCTGGTAGACGCCTTCCTGCTGTCGGCGCTCGTCGTTCTGCGGTACGTCGAAAAAATCGAGAAACACCTGCTGCGATTCGCGCTTCTTGGGGTACTCGGCCCCGGCGTCGTTGGCGCCAAAATCGTGGTCGTCCCAAGTGGCCAACAGCGGGCATGCGCGTTTCAGCTTCTGAAAGCCGGGTTGCTCCCCCAGGCGTCGGTAGGTCGCCCGCAGCAGGTCCATGTCCTCGGTGTCGGCGTAGACGTTGTCGCCCAGGAAAATGAACAGCTCGGGTCGGGTGGCAACGATAGCTTCCCAGGCCGGCTGCGGCCGGTTTTGGTTGGCGCATGAGCCGAAGGCGATGCGCGAAAGCGGTTCCTCGATCGCGCCGACCTCGTCAGCCCTTGCCGCCAGTAGCGCCACGATGAACCAACAGAGTGTCACGCCTAATCGCATTTCGAGCTCCCGTTCGAGTGAGCATCCAGGGTACAACGCCTCGGCACGCCATCCAAGGCATTCATCGAACGCCGAGCCGGGCCCTCATGCCGCTCACGGCTCGTCACCTCACCCGGCTTCAGCAGGCCCGCCGATCCTCCGTAATACGGGCCAGAGGCGGGATGGTTATAACGACTTTGTGGTCCTGCCCGGTTCCGGCATCTCACGTGGGTGCGGTCGAAAACCTCTAAAACGTCCGGTCGACTGACGAGGCCATCGATCTCACAAATCGATAGGTCCCCCGATGCGGCCGCGGGCCGCCAACTTACGGAACTCCTTGTCCAGTTCGGTTTTTGCTATACGCCCGGTGGCGGGCGAAAGCTAAGCTTCTCCAGAAAGGGCCGGAGGGCCCGTTCATCCATCGGGTCCGCTATGGTTTCTTGTCAGGACAGGCAAGATCGATGTTCTATTTCCGCGGTAACGACGTACGGCCGCCGGCTGTTTGACGCGCTGTGGGCCTTGGTGTTTGCAGTTTGGCGGTGGTTCCTGCCGCCCATCGCTTCGCCAGACCAGGGCGACGTGGGGACTCGCGTGCTCGCCTTCTGCCTGGGGATGTGCGTTTGGGTGCCGACATCTGCCGTCGCCTATCACAATCTGGGCGTGCCGCCTGCCGTCGATGTGCTCCTCGTCGCGGCCTCGCTGCTTGCGGCAATGCCGTTTCTGCTCCGCTATAGCCAGCGTCCCGTCCTGTGCGGCAATCTGCTGATGACCTTGGCTCTGGGCACCTTCACCGGAGTGGCGCTGGTGACGGGCGGTCCGGCGGCGCCGGTCGCACCGTGGTTTGCGGCGGTGCCGATCATCGCCGTCTTCGTGATCGGCGCGCGGTGGGGCATCGTCTGGACGCTGCTCGCCTTGCTGGCGGCTTCCGCGGTTTTCCTGGCCGACGACATGGGCCTTTCTTCTCCGGCACCGTTCACAGCCTCCCGTTTGCGCGTCCTGCAATTTGCCGGCTTGGTGCGACTTGTCCTTTTCGTCGCGGTGCTAACGCTTCTTTTTAAGACGATCGAGCTCAGGCAGCGAGCGGCGCTGAAAGCGGCTATGTTGGCCGCGCAGGCTGCAGACCGCGCCAAGAGCGAGTTCCTGGCGAATATGAGTCACGAAATTCGCACGCCGCTTGCCGCTATTCTCGGTTACACCGAGCTTCTACGAGAGGGGAACGGAAACCCGGATGAGATGGCGCGGATCAACCACAGCGACGCCTTGGAAACGGTTCATCGCAACGGCGAACACCTGCTGCAGGTGATCAACGACATTCTCGACCTCTCTAAAATCGAAGCGGGACGACTGAACGTGGAGATTGGTTTTGCCTCGCCCCGGCAAATCGTCGCCGACGTGACGGGGCTGTTTGGCGCGCGAGCCGCGGAGAAAAACCTGCAATTGGAGTCGCGATTCGACGCCGAGTTGCCCGACGAGATCGAGACGGATCCAACCCGGTTGCGACAGGTGCTGGCGAATATCGTCGGCAACGCCGTCAAGTTCACGGAAAGGGGCACAGTGCACCTGGACGCGAAGTGGAAGGGACCGCCGACAGGCCCCGGCCGTATCGAGTTTGCAGTCCGTGATTCGGGCATCGGCATGACGCAGGAGGAACTGAGCCGGTTGTTTCAGCCGTTCAGTCAGGCCGACGGATCGACGTCAAGGCGCTATGGCGGCACGGGTTTGGGGCTGGCCATCTGTCGCCGCCTGACGGAGATGATCGGGGGAACAATCGAGGTGACCAGCGAACCGGGCAAAGGAAGCTGTTTCACGGTCAGCCTGCCGGTGGCGCGGGTGCGAAGCAGCGACGATGCCTCGACGGGAACAGCCAATAGCCATGCGTCGCGCGAGAGGACTATTTCCCACAGGGCAGAGGATGTCAGTCTGTCGGGTTGTCGCATTCTGCTGGCGGAAGACAGCACGGATAACCAGCGGATGATTCACTACCTGCTGCAAAGGGTTGGCGCAGAGGTTGCCGTGGCGGACAACGGCCAAGCGGCTGTGGACCTGGCGCTGCGAGAACTTCGGCAAGGCTCCGCCTTCGACCTGATTCTGATGGACATGCAGATGCCGATTCTGGACGGGTACGAAGCCACGAGCCGCCTGCGCGCGGTGGGTTATCAGTACCCTATACTTGCCTTAACGGCCCACGCGCTCAGCACCGAGCACGACAAGTGCCGGGCAGCCGGCTGCGACGAGGTGTGCACCAAGCCGATCGAGCGGGCCGCTTTTTTTGACGCCATCCGCCGACGAGTGAGGCACCGCGACAACGAGGGGGTCGTTGCCGGTTCACCCTCAACGATTCGCTGAAACAAAGCTCGCTTCAACCCGGTGCGCCGCTCAGCACGTTCAGCGACTCGAACTCTCCTGCCAAGACCGCATCCGGACGGACGTCCAGCCAATCGCGCAAGATGGTCGCATAGACCCGACGGAAATCGACCGACATTTTCAGGTCGCCGTCCTCCAGGTCGAGCAAACGCGGCGTGCCGCCAAACAGGCCGCCGCGCACGAGCCCACCCGTCAGGAACATCGGGCCAGCCGTGCCGTGATCGGTGCCCGCCGAGGCGTTCTCAGCCACGCGCCGGCCGAACTCGCTGAACGTCATCACCAACACGCGCTCGATGAGCTTCGCCTCAGTCAGATCGTTAACGAATGCCGCCAGCGCGCCGCTCAACTCGTTGAGCAGCCGGGCGTGCGTGTCCGCCTGTGCCGCGTGCGTGTCGTATCCCGAGTGCACCAAGTAATACACGCGCGTGGGCAAATCGGCCTCGATCAACCGGGCGACCATGCCAAGCTGCTCGCCGAGCTGATTGGCTGGATAGGTGGCCTTGCCGCGCTCTCGCGCCGCGGCCGCCGCCAGCGCGTCGGCCGTGGTATACGTGTCGAGCGCTGCCCGGCGGACGAAGGCCTCCAAGTCGTCGGCCGAATGATCTGCGGACGCGACGGCAGTTCGGCGGCGGGACGCCGTCACCACGGATGAGGTCCGGGCGGGAACGTTTTGTACGGCCAGCTCGTCGAGTCGTGAAAAACTCCCCGCGACCGAACGCCGACTGAGAACCGCCGCCGGCAAGGCGCCTGCGCCCACCAGCATGGCCCCTGGCACGCCCGGCTGTTGCGGTAATTGATCGAGCGCGCGGCCCAGCCAACCATGGCCCTGGTGCTCCTCGCGATCAAGGCGAGCCGTATGCCAGACGGCCATGCTCACGTCGTGCGAGCGATTGGGGTTGGGGTAACCGACGCCCTGGACGATCGCCAATCGCTGTTTCTGAAACAGATCGGACATGGCCTGCATCGAGGGGTGCAAGGCGACGGCGGCGTCCAGCTTGCATAGTCGCTCTGCCGGCAGCCGCAGCCTTTCGCGATGTTTGGAATAGCCTTCGTCCCGATACGGCACAACGGTGTTGATGCCGTCGTTGCCGCCGTCAAGCTGGACGACGACCAGCACTCGGTCGTCGGCTTTGGCTTCGACCGCGCGCGCCAGGTGCGCCAGAAAACCGGGCACAGTGGGGGCCAAGGCAAGGAGCGACGAACGCTTGAGCAAGTTACGACGTGTGAGCATGGCAGTTCTCCATTTTTTGGTAGGGGGGACGAGCGAAGCGAGTCCCACCAAGCCGGACTAACCCAACTGTGCCCGGGGCGAACCGAGCATCGCGGCCACCAGCCGCCAGCAGTTGTCTGGCGTAATCGCCGTTTCTTCCCCCAAAACGGCCCGCCTGACGCGTTTCGCCTCTTCGTCGGCGCAGTCGGTCCACAACGTTTGTCCCAGAAAGCGGCAGAAGGCGTCGGCGTTGTCTCCGCAGCCGCATCGCTCGGCCAGCGCATACCAGTCGGCGGGGCCTTGAAGCGATCCGTCGGCCAGCCGCTGAGCGAAATTGCTGCGGGCAATCAGCGAGCGGCTGTTGATCCACGAGCGGCCGCCCGCCCAGCCAAACACGTTGGGTGGTTCGAACAGATCCTGGTCCATGGCGGCGGCCCATTCCGCCAGCACCAGCGTGCTCGGCGGCGGTTCAAGGATCTCCAACGCCCGGACTGCGCCGACCACGAATTCCACCGGAGCGAGCACGCGATTGCCGATGTTCCCATCGGCGAAAAAAGCCGCCGATCGAAGCACGGTTTCGACGGCCCAACCAACCTGGAGTTTGTGCTCGCGCAAGCCCGCAGCCAGGTCTGCGACCGCCGGCTCTTCGACCTCTCCCATCAAGAGTTCGCAGACGCGGCGGGCCAAGCGCATGGACGTCGCGGGCTCGCCCAGCAGGATGGCCAGCAGGTCGTCGCCTCGCCAGGATCCCCGTCGGCTGAGAATCGTTTTTTCGCCGTCGTCGTGGTAGGCTGCCGACTCGCGAAACTCGCGGTTCTTTACCGTCCAGCCGGTGAACGCGCGGGCCGCCTCCTTGATGTCCTCCTCGGTGTAGTGGCCCACGCCGAGCGTGAACAGCTCCATCAACTCGCGGGCCAGGTTTTCGTTCGGGTGGCCCTTGCGATTTGAATCGGCGTCCAGCCATACGAGCACGGCCGGGTGCCTGACCACGGACGAAAGTAAGTTCGTAAAGTTGCCTCGGGCGTGCTGGCGGAACAACTCGTTCTGCTCGCGCATCAGCACCAGGCTCTGCACCTTGCGGTTGCTGGTGGCGAAGTGATTGTGCCACATGAGCGTGAGCCGCTCGCCCAAAGGATCGGGTGTAACGAGCATGCGATACAGCCACCACGCCTTGAGCCGGGCGGGGTTGTCCGAAGCGACCGCCGCATCGCCGATGGTGCGGGCGAGCGATTCGAAGTCGCGCGCGGTCGCGTCGGTGTTCACCTCTCCGTCCAGCACGCGCGAGATAGCGGCATCGGGTCCATCCCGCAGGTCTTGCTGGAGCACCTGCCACCCCGCGGCAAAGCCGGCTCGGCGGTGCAAATGGACGACTCGCTTTAACGTCCACGGCGCCGAGTCAGTCGGCTTGTAGGGTGCCCAAGCGGTGGCCAAGGAATCGCTTGTCATAAGATTAAGCATGTGTTCGCCCGCGGCACCCGCTGGGCTACGGCCGGCCTTCGACGACGATGTCGCCCAGGTCTTTGTCCTCGCCCGCCTTCGCTTCCACGCCTTTGAGAGCGGTGCCGATAACCATTTCCAGGGTCTGGCCTTGGTACGGACGCGGTGCCGTGGCGTAAGCATGGTAGCGCCAGCCGGGAACCAAGCCGTCGAGCCGGAAGCGGCCGTCCTTGTCGACGGGAATGTGAGTCGGGTTTGCCTGTAAGCTCGGATGCGGTGCCCAGATAGCCGAGTCGTCGCCCGAGCGGAGGTTCTCAAAGTTCACGGTGAGCGTCGCATCGTTGATCGGCTCGCCGTCGGCATCCACCAGCCGTCCTTGCACGCTGCCGGCCTCCTCCAGCACGAGTCGAACGGCTTGCTCCGAGCCCGACTCGATGAATCGGCCGCCCGCCAGGTTTCGGTCTCGGTGAAAGACGAACACCTTGCGCCGTTCACCCGGGCGCAAATCCTGGATTTCAAATTCCGGCCCGTCGAGGCCCTGCCACCCAAACCGCTCGTTGGCGCCGTAGACTTGGAACTTGCTCACCGGTTCGCCCGCCGCGTCCACCACCTGCACCTTCACCGGGCGGCTGGCGAACAAGGGCATATCGACGCGGATGCTTCCTTTCCCGCTCGTCGCCGGGACTTCGGCAAGGCGTTCGTAGTTGGTCGGCATGAGGTAGAACGGAATGGTGGGAAACACCTTCGTTCCGCCCAGGTCTTCGCTGCCTGAGATGTCGTCGGCCCCCAACCCACGCGGGAAACGGTCGATGCCGTCTCGGTCCATCGCCCGGCCGTCGTAGCGAAACGCCAGAACGCCGCGACTTGGCAACACCGGTACGCGGAATTCCCCCTTGGCGTTGGTCCAGTACAGGCCGTCAACGTACGCCTGCCGCAGTCCTGGAATGGCCTCCTCCAACTCGCGATTGCGGAAGAGATAGCAGCTCATTTCTCCGGTGAAGGGCCTGTCCGTCTCGGCGTCGAAGACGCGCCCCTCGGCCCACAGCCCGCGTTTCAGCCGGAAATCCTGTTGAATCAGGTTCTCGCTGCCGGTGGTGTCGGCGCTGCGAGCGACGGGAACGTACGGAACGTCGCCGGTGGCGAAGGCCACAAGTGCATTTTCGCTGCCGATCGGCAACCCCTTGATCAGATAGCGACCGCCTTCGTCCGTCGTGGCAGCAAAATGCTCGCGCTCTCGACTGGTGCTCACTCGTTGTCCGTGAACCTGGAAGGCTCGCACGATCGCGCCGGCGATCGGTTCTCCCGTATCGAGATCGAGCACTCGCCCCTTCACGGCCTTCGACGGGCCGACGGCATGGACAAACTCATTCGGGTACAGTGTCAACGAGCCGCCCTGCGTGTGCCGGTCCTCTTCGATCACAATCTTCTCGCCCGGCTCGTTCCGCGCTATGATTTCCGTCGCTTCGATGCCGTCGCCTTGCACCAACAATTGCACGAACCGCTTCGGCCCGATATCGCGCAGCTCGAACCAGCCTTCGGCGTCGCTCGTGGCCGTGGGCAACACCTCTCGCAATTGGACGGGCTCGATCACGGCCATCAAGAAGGTGACCCTCGCGCTCAAGACGGCGTTCTTCGCCCCGCGAGCTTCGGCTTCCTGGACACTCCAGGAGCCCCGGTCGCTTTCGTCGTTGAACCAACGGATGCGAACCGTGGCACCGGCTACGGGACGGCCGTCGATATCGACGAGCCGACCGCGAATTGGATCACCAGCCGCCGGCAAGTTGATCGCCCCGACCCGGCCTGCCGCCAAGGCGCTTGCCAGCGCCGCGACGATGCCCTCCGGCGGTTGCATGTTTGGGCGAATCTCGCCCGGCGAGGTGAAAACGAAACCGTGACCTGGCGCCCTGACCACGATCCGATCGTTGTAGCTCCAAGTCGCGGGGACGTCTTCCGCAATCGCTGGCGGCTCGGCGAAACGATACCGGCCGTCTTCCCCGGTCGTCGCCAAAAGCTGCGGCGGCTGAGGTTGCACGTCGTGGACCCGCGAGCGGATCCAATAGAATTTGGCTCCCGGCACGGGTTTGCCGTCAGCACCCCTCACGATACCCTGGAACTGGTTGTCTGACGCGGGCTGCCCGTTGTCGCCATGACGATTTGACTCATCGGCAGCATCCGCGTCTTTTCGTTTCTCTTCCGTCCTCACGGCCTGATCCGGCGGAGTCTCGCTCTCCCCGGCCGGCTCCTCTTTGGTCTGTTGCTCGGCCGCCTTCGCCGCACTTTCAGGCCCCGTTTGCGCGTCGGCCGAGCGTGAACCTAGACCGACGAAGCCCGCGGCCAGGGTGCCGACCAGACCGCCGGCAATCACGACCGCGAGCAAGAGGTTGCCGGCGCGAGTCGAAAGCGATCGCGAGGAATCCATGATCCGCGTGACGCGCTTGGCCAGGATCGACCGTAGCGATACGATGGCGACCGCCGTCGCGCCGACCGGCGCCGCCGAAAGCTCGGCGATCTCCAAAAGACCACGTGCGTAACGTGAGCGATCTCCGCCAAACTGCACGACATAGTCGTCGCACACTTCCTCGGCGGCCGCCTCAAGCCGGCGGGTAAGGAGCCAAACAAGCGGTTGGTAGAAAAACGTCGCCTCGGCCAGCCGACCCATGAGGTTCCAGCCGGCGTCGCCGCGGCACAAATGAGCCAACTCGTGTATCAACACGTCGTGCGCGGGCAGCGAGAAGTCGGCCTCTGGCAGCAGCACCTTGGGCCGCCGCCAGCCCGCCAGGCAGGGGCTGCTCAGGTACGGGGTGCGCAGCACCCGCGGGGCGGTAACGTCGAGCGATGCCGCCAGTTCCCGGCAGATGTCTTGTATGGCAGGCTCGGCTGACACGGCCTGTTGGCATAGCCGCTTCAACTGGCGCCATGCGTTCGTCAGACGCATCAGCAGCCAGGCCGACGCCGACAGCCAGACAAGCGCGATCCCCAGCGCCGCCACGCCGAACGGTCGCACGTGAAACAATTCCGAAGAGTTGGCGCCGGTACGAGTGGCCCCGCCCACCGCCGATTCCGTCGACGGCTCTTGCGGCATTCTGGTCGGCCCGACTCCGTCGGCCGCCGGGGATTCCGTGCGTCCGTATGGTAGCGATGGCTGAGGCGTCGCGGGTAATAAACCGATTTCGGTCTGTAAAGAATCGCCCTCCAGCGTCCTTGACGGCCAGGGCGTCGATTCGCCAGCCGGCGGTTCGGCCATGCGTGGCGGTACGACGAAAGTTGAGCCGGCCGGCTCGGCACCGGCCAGGACAGGCGTGCTCAACTCCTCGTACGTCCACGCCGCGGGCATCCGCAGCGACCAGCCTGAAACGCCGGCCGACGCCAAAACCCCACTTGCCAGCGGACAAACGATTGCCGTGGCCAAGGTGGTGCGGTAGATCGCAGACTGCAACGCCGACCCGCGTCGGCGCAGCAACCAGGCAATCGTCAACCCCACTGCAATCAACAACGTCGACTGCAGGAACCAGTTCGCCGCGAAGGAGACGACGGCGCCGGCCCCGTCGAGCACGACCATTTGCATCCGAAGCCAACTCATGACGATTCCCTCACTTTTTGTTGCGTCGGTTGATGAGCTTGCGAATTTCCGCGATTTCTTCCCGCGAGACGCTTTCGTCCTTCAGCAGATGCGCCACCAGACTTCCTACGCTGCCGCCAAACACGCGCTCGACGAGGTCGCGCGTGGCACTCTCTTTGAATTCGTGTTCTTGGACGAGAGGGAAGAACAGGAAGGTGCGGTCGTGGGCCTGATGTGAAACGGCCCCTTTCTCTTCGAGGCCGCGCAACAGCGTCTGCACGGTGCTGTGAGCGATCGCCTCCCTGGCGTTCAAGGCGTCGGTGATTTCGCGGGCCGTCGCCCGCCCGCGCTCCCACAAGACCTGCATGATAAGGAGTTGCACTCGGCCAAGCTGCGACGATGCCATTCGAAGGTCCTCTGCTGGTCGCGATGTAATTTATGGGACTAAATCTACTAGACTAAACGACGCCTGTCAACCTTTTTGCGTGCGCCGCGGCCCTCCAAGGCGATGTCGGGGAACGAACGCAGCGAGCAGGCACGAACGCCGCATCGCAAAAGGGTCAGAGCATCCGGCCGCAGCGAAGGTGAGCGTCGACGGCGGGGAACGCCCCTGGCGTTGGCCGGCCGTTAGCCTGAGAAGACGATCGCCAGTCCCGGCAAGGCCTGCCGTAGGTCGTCGATGCCGGCGGGCGTGACATGCGTGCCGCTGAGTACCAGCATCTGCAGGCGCGTGAGATGTTTCAAATAGTCGAGCCCCGCGTCGCTCACTTCCGTGCCCGAGAGATCAAGCACGTCGACGTCGTCCAGGTTCTCCAGGCTTTTCAAGTCGTCGTCGCCAATGTGGGTGCTGCTCAAGTTGACATACGACATGGCCGCAGCCTCAACGAACTTCGACGGGCAGGGGGAACTCGACTTGCTCTTCTCTTAACGAGTGTTCTTCGACCGTGGCGCCGAACCAGTCGCACAAGGCCGTGATGCACTCCTGCACCAGGTCCTCCGGCGCGCTGGCGCCGGCTGTGACGACCACCGTTTCCTTGCCCGCGAACCATTGGGGGTCAAGTTCGGCGGCGCCGTCGACCAACCAGGCCGGACAGCCGAATTCGCGGGCCACTTCGACCAGGCGGTTGCTGTTCGAGCTGTTGCGGCTTCCCACAACCAGCACCGCGTCGGCCCGCGGCAGCAGGTCTTTGAGGGACTCTTGCCGATTCTGGGTGGCGTAGCAGATGTCCTCGCGCGGAGCGCCAATGCAATTGGGAAACCGTTTCTTGAGGCGCTCGACGATGACGTTCGCCTCATCGACACTGAGCGTCGTCTGCGTGAGGTAGGCCACCTTGTCCGGCTGGTCGACCTCGACCCTCTCCACGTCCTCTGCCGTCTCGACGAGTTGGATCCGGCCGGGCGCGTATCCCAGCGTGCCCACGACTTCGTCGTGGCCGTCGTGGCCGATCAGCACGATGGCATAGCCTTTTTCGGCAAACTTCACTGCCTCCAGGTGCACCTTGCGAACCAGGGGGCAGGTGGCGTCGATCACGTTGAGTCCCCGTTTGTGTGCATCCTGCTGCACCGCCGGCGAGACTCCGTGCGCGCTATACATCAAGTTCGCGCCGGGCGGCACCTCCGACAGGTCGCCGACGAACACGACCCCCTTGGTCCGAAACCTTTCGACGACGTGGCGATTGTGAACGATCTCGTGAAATACGTAGAGCGGCGTACCGAAGAGTTCGATCGCTCGGTCGAGCGCCTCGATCGCCATGTTCACTCCCGCACAAAAGCCTCGCGGCGCAGCGAGCAGAATTTTCATACGCATTCTCCTGGTTGAGGAACGAGGGGCGCCGCCGAAACACCCGACGGGAAGAGGGTCGCTGCCTGGCCCGCCGCGTCCGAGGCGTCGATCGGCGCCAGCGGCAGGCGAATGGTGAAGGTGGTTCCACGGCCGATCGCCGTTTCGCAATGGATTTGCCCGCCGTGGGCCTCGACGATTCCTTTGACGATGTCGAGCCCCAGGCCGTTCCCCTCGTCCCCCTTCGTCGTGAAGAACGGCTCCCAGATCCTTTCGACCACCTCGGGTGTCATTCCGCAGCCGTTATCGCGAACCGTGATCACCGCGTTCGCCTGGTGGACGTCGAGTTCGAGCACAATCTGACCGTCTTGGCGGTCGCGAATGGCGTAGGCGGCGTTCTTGACGAGGTTGATCAGCACTTGCTGCAGCTTGACCGAGTGTGCTTTGACCGACGGTTCGACGTGCATGCGCAGCGACAGCCGGGCATGAGGCAGGGTGTTGTCGTAGCGCAGGAAGGCCATCAGTTCGTGCATCAAGTCGGCTAGCGCCACCGGCTTCAATTCGATGCCGCTCTGGTCGAAGCGGACGAACGCTTTCACTTCGTCGACGAGCTGGACCAACCGGTCGTATGTCTTTCGCGCCAGGGCGGCGGTCTCGATCAGGTCGCCGTGCTCCGCGTAGCGTTCTTCGATCAGCTCCAGCAGCGGCAACATCGACAACTGGTTGCCCATCTCGTGGGCGATGCGTGCCGCCGAGCGGCCCAGCGCGGCGCAGCGGTCGATCGCCACCAGCCGGTCGGTAAGCGCCATGTTGGCCACCGCCAGATCGTAGGCCTCGATGGCCCGCGAAAGGACCGAAAAGACGTCGTGCCGCTCCCAGGGCTTCTTGAGGAAGTAGTACACCTGCCCCTGGTTGATGGCGTCGAGCATCGCCTTGGAATCGGCGTAACCGGTGAGCATCACCCGCCTGGTGTGCGGGTGCTTCCTGCGCATGATCTCAAACAGCTCGGCGCCGGTCATGCCCGGCATGCGCTGGTCGGCGACCACCACCGGAAAAGCCCGATGCTCAAGCAGGTCGAGGGCCTTCGTGCCGCTGTTGGCCGTGTGGACGTGGAAGGTCGACTCGAACGTGGCCTCGAACACGATGAGGTTGTCCAGTTCGTCGTCAACATACAAGATTTCCCGTTTCATAGCTCGCTCCTATCGCGGGGAAGATCGCGGTCCGCGGACCGCTGGTCCCTTCGGTGGGGATGGTCGCCCGACGAGGAAAGGTGATGATGAACTCGGCGCCCTCGCCACGGGTGCTTCGGCACTCGATCGTGCCGCCGAGTTTGCTGATGATGCCGTAACTGATCGAAAGACCGAGCCCGGTCCCCAGGCCCGGCTCCTTGGTGGTGAAGAACGGATCGAAAATACGTCCCTTGATGTCTTCGGGGATGCCTGGTCCGTTATCGCGAATCGAAACGCTGATGTGTTCTCCGTCGCTGCGAGTCATGACCACGATCTGCCCCTCTCCCTCGATGGCCTGCTGGGCATTGTTGAGGATGTTCATAAAGACCTGGTTTAGATGGCCGTGCGGGCCGTGGACCGAGCCAACGTCGCCGTAATCGCGCACCAGCGTAATGCGATGTTTGACCTGGCTGAAGAGCAGATTCAGGCACATGTCGAGGGACTCGTGCAGGTCGAAGTCGTCGTAGTCCTCTTTTCCGGGATGCGAGAAGGTCTTCAGATCGGCGATGATGCGGGCGGTGCGCGAGGCGCCGTTCTCGATGACAGTCGAGAGAGAGAAGAGGCGACGGAAGAGGGCGTCGATCTCTTCCCTTTCGGCGGGATCGCAGGGGGGCGCCGGTGCGGCCAGAATCGGCGCCAGCGCGCCTTGCAGACGGTGGGCGCTTTGCGCGAGGGGCCGGATCCCGTTGTAGACGGCGTTGATGGAGTTGTTGATCTCGTGAGCCAGCCCCGCCACGAGTTGACCGAGCGAGCTCATTTTCTCGGCATGCAGCAGTTGCCCCTGCATCGACTGCAGGTCGCGGTAGGCGGCCTCTAACTCGCGGTTCCGGCGATCGAGGTCCTGGTGCAGGCGGCGGAGCTTGAGCAGCGACCGCACCCGCGCCTTGAGTTCTTGCTCTTCGAAGGGTTTGGTTAAATAGTCGTCGGCGCCGCAGTCGAGCCCCAGCACTTTCATCGACAACTCGGTACGCGCCGTCAAGAGCACGAAGGCGGTTTGACGCGTCTGCGGGTTGGCCCGCACTCGGCGGCAGAATTCCTGGCCGTCGACGCGAGGCATCATCACATCGGAAATGATCAAATCGGGCGCGTGGCGCAGGGCCATCTCCATTCCTTCTGCGCCGTCCCGTGCGAAGACCACGCGATAATCGTCGCTGAGCAGCTCTCCCAAAAGCGCTCGTATCTCGGCTGTGTCGTCGACCACCAGGATGGTCGGCACGCCGGGGCGGGCCTCGGCCGTCGGTTCGGTGAGCGGTTCGACGGGGCAGGCATCCAGGTCGGCGAACCGTGTACGGCGAGAGGGAAGGGTTGCTTCCGCTGCGGGGTTCCCCGGCGCGCCCGGAGTCTCGACCGTTTCACCCGCCTCGGCCGCGGCCGGGTCCGGCGCGACGAGCGGCAATTCAAACCAGAACCGCGTCCCTCGCCCCACGTCGCTTTCCACATGAATCTGCCCGCCGTGCAGTTCGACCAGCTCCTTTGCCAGCGACAGCCCCAGCCCGGTTCCGCTGAACTCGCGCGAAGAGGAACCATCGACCTGGATAAATCGCTCGAAGATCCGATCAAAGTCTTCCTGCTTGATGCCGATTCCCGTGTCGCTGACGGCAACTTCCACCTGTTCGCCTCGTTTCTTCGAGGTCAGCGTCACGCGTCCGCCCGACGGCGTGAACTTGACGGCATTTGAGAGGAGATTGCTTACGACGATGTCGAGTTTCTCTTTGTCGGCGGCCAAGAGAGGCAAGGCCGGATCGGTTTCAACCGCCAGTTCGATGCCCCGCTGGTCGCAGAGCGGGCGCGCCGCGCCGCCCAACTCGGCCAACAGTGCGTTGAGGTCGACGGCGCCGCGATCGAGCCGCATGCGGCCGGCTTCAAGCTTGGAGAAGTCGAGCAGCTTATTGATCAACTCCAGCAGCCGGCTGGCGTTGACGCGGACCATGGCCAGCATGTTCACGGCCGACTCGGGCAACTGAGCCCGCTGCCGATCGAGGATCCGTTCGACGGGCGCCAGGATCATCGTCAACGGGGTGCGCAGCTCGTGGCTGATGTTGGAGAAGAACTCGGTTTTCAGCCGGTCGTATTCACGCATCTTGGCCAGCGATCGTTTGAGCGATCGCCGGCTTTTGGAAAGCTGCCGCGTGCGGACACGGACCTTCGTTTCCAGGTTGGCGTTCAAGTCGCGAATGGTGTGGTCGTTGGTGCTGAGCCGCTCGACCATGGCGTTGAACTGGCGGGCGAGGGTGTCGATTTCGTCCGTCGTCGTCGCCAGCACCCGCTCGCGCAACGATCCCTGTTGCACGCGTTTCATGGCATCGACCATCAGTTGCGCGCGGGAAGCGATCGACGTGGACAGGAGCCGTGAAAGAACGAGCCCCGTCGTGACCGCGGCCAGGGTGATGAAGACAGTGTGCTTGCGCAGGTTGGCTACGGCTTCGGCCTGGTTGGCCGGATTGTTAATGATGTCGAGGGCCCTTTGGTTGGCCAAACCTCCGATCATCACCGCCGTGAGCACCACTGCGCCGCCGACGCAGACGGTCAACCGCACGTGGAGCCGTCCGGGAGGCATGGAGTCGAAATCGATCGGCACGCCGTGATCGAGCAGATACTGCACCAGTGGCGTCAACCACCGTTCTTCCATGAAGAAAGCCATCAACAGTACGGCCGCAATGCCCAGGCAGCCGGCGATGCCGGTCTGCACCATCGCCACCAGCGGCAGGCCCTCAACGGTGCGCATCGTGAGGCAGATGGGCAAGACGATGACGATCGGATCGACGACGATTTCGCGCAGGCACTGCCGTCCGGGAAAGAGAATGATCTCGGGTCCGGCGCGTGCCGCCAGTTGGGCCTCGACCGGCTCGCCTCGCCGAAGCAGACCGAGCACCTGCCGCGCATTCGGCGTGTAGTACAGCGCCATTAAAGTGCTGAACACGATGCCCAGCGAGACAAAGCACCCGGCGATCATCACAAAGCGCCGCTCCACGTCGGGCGGGAACGAGAGCATCAGGGTGACGTAGTAGACGCTGAGGAACCCTCCCAGAGATGCCAGCAGGCGCGTGGAGAGCATCATCACCAGGATGTAGTGCCGGCCCAGACGCTCAGGATGAAAACTCTGCCGCGACATAACTTACGCTCAAGCACCGCCCTGCCGGGGCCGGCGCTACTTTTCACCTCGGCTGACCAGTTCGGTTTGCAGCAGCCGTTCCAGCCCTCGCAGCATGGCCGCCAGGTCGACCGACCTCACCTGGGGAAGAAGGAACGCCATGTGGGCCCGGTGCTGCTTCCAACGGTGGATGTAATAGGCTTCGTGTCCGCCTCGCTCGATGGCGGTTGCGATGTGAGCCGGGTCGTCCGTGAGCAGTTGTTCCACGGTCAGATCGTGGTTCGCCACGGCGTGCGCAAACACTCCGCTGGTGTAGTCTCGATCCCTCACTTCCCGCTGCCACGTTGTCACGAGGTTGCCGATGCGAGCCATCCATTGGGCGTGCCACATCGCTTCGCGCAAACGTCCGAGATCGGTCATGCTGAAATCAGGGCTGCACATCAAGTCAAGCATCGCAAAGCCGAGCAAGCCCATGCCCTGCGGCGAGTAATCGTCGTGTTCCACGACATTAAGAATGTATGGGTTACTGTTGACCAGGTGGGAATAGCGGACCGTGTTGAAGAGCTGCGCCAGGTCGAACTGTAGAAGCGGCACGTAGCGGTCGTAGCAAGGATACTGTTTGGCGCGGCTCCAGAAGGCCGACCAGACTTCGCAGGTAAATTCGCCGTAGCGGCGCTCCGCCGCCGGGAAACGGCGCAGACGAGGCGGCTCGTCGTAAGTCAACCTGAACAATTCGGCGAGCAGCGCCTCGCGGCCCGGACGGTCGGCGGCGTCGTCGATCAAGACATTCAGCATGCCGGCCAGAACCTTGGTGTCGCAGACGTGCGCCCGCCACGACGGGGGTACGCAACTGAGCGTCGTCAGCTCGACTCCGTGCAGGCACCACTTCCAGATGTAGCCGCCGCGTTGTCCGGCGCGCTCGTAAGCGGCGATCCAGGGTGCCAACTCCGGGCTGAATCGCTTGGCCAGAATCTGTTCGCGTTCCGTTTCGCCAGCGTGGCTCTGGCGGTCGATCCAGGCCGACTCCGCCGGGTCGAAGCGAAGGTGAACGCCTGCTTCGCGCGGGCGCGCCGCGACCGGCGCGCAAAGGACGGTCACGCCTCCGTGGCCGAGCGAAGTGGCCAGCGCGGTCTCGAAGTCGCGCAAGTCGCCCGCCACAACCAACGTCGCGTCGGGCAAGAACTCCGCCGGCTCGGGGCACGACGGCCAGATCGCCGGCGAACCCGTAAGGACGACGACGGTTGCCGGCAACTCGACCCCGTCGGGGAGGGCCGCCAGGGCCACGGCGGTCTGGAGCCATTGGCGCTGATGGATGAGCAGAATCGGCCGACAGCCCCCGCTGACTAGTCCCGCGCACCATTGCCAGAGGTAGGGATCCTCCTGCGGCGGCGCAACGAATCGTTTACCGAGGCGCGCGCCGAGGTTGGTACGGGCCACTTCGGGCCGCCGGTCGACCACGACCGCCCGCGGGTCCCGGCTGGCGATGTTTACCAGTGAAGCCTCGATCGCTTCCAGCGGCGGCGCCAAATGCGCCGAAGGCTGGTTTTCCACGCGCCGAGGTTCTTCGCCGGCTGGCGGTTCATCGCCCGTGCCATCCTCTACGGCGGCGCGCGAATGGGGCGCCTCAGGCAAGCCGCCGTCGTCTCGCAAACGCAGATGGACCAGCGATGCCTGTCCCAGGACTTTCAACGCCTGCAGGATCGAAATCAGATCATCGCAGGTCATGTCGCCGAGCGGGCCCAAGTGCCCCAATCCGCAAGCAGGCAGCATCTCCTCCAGCAGCCGCCGATTCTGCAAGGTTTGAGGCATCCGAGACGGGCTGTTGGTCTCGCACCAGATGATGAGCACCCTCTGCTCGCGCGCCAGCAGACCGAGCAGTTCCTGACACTCGGCCGACAGGGGCGAGCTGGCGTCGGCGACGACCACAATCCAGTGAGCGTGCAACAAAACGTCCCTGGCCTGGGCGACTCCCAAGGCGGCCGAGAGGCTGTCGGCAACGCTGTATTGCGTTTCCTCCTCGCCGCCGGCATGCGGAGCGAGTTTCGCCGGCGGCGAAGAAAGAGCGGCCCCGCCAGATTCTCGTTCGTGAGGCACATCAAAGCGCAGACGGCGCCCGATCGGCACGGTAGGCAAGTCGAGCAGGTTGTTGGGGTCGGCCACGATTCGGTCCTGGTCGAGATCGAACGCGTGGCGAATCGATTGTGCCAGTTCGACGGCCGTCACCTGGCTGTCTTTGGCCGACGACCCAGCCTCGAGAAACGAGGCCAACCTTTCCACGGATAAGGCGGGGACCTTGCGCTGGACCGCCTTGGTATGGGGACCCTGAAACGACTGCATAGCGTCGAACAGATGACTTGCCGATAGTTTGCTCATGGTTGCACCTCAAAGCCGCCGCGGCTTGCGCTTTGTGAGGGGTGTCGATTATGGGTAATCGCCGCCTCACGCGTCCACGAATTACGCGATACAATCGGAAAACTTCATCAAAAATCTCTTCCTTCCGTTACATTTGTTTCGCGCATGCCGAACGCGCGGCGCCAGCCCCCCTGACGCTGCCCCCATCGAAGAGGTAAGCGCGATTGAGCGTGGGCCCCCTTGGGATGAGTCGCAACGGGAATGCCGCGACGGCAGTCGAGCGTGCTCGGCAGTCTGAAAGACGACCGAACTCCCAAAAGCGAACGAGACGAAAACGAAGCTCACTCGCTTCCGGCGCGAAAGCGCCTCAGAAGCCCCCTACTTAATTAATCGAGAATCGGCGTCAAAAGCGGACACGAATTCCCGGAGCTTTTCTCGCAGCCGTAGCAGTGGGGGAGAAGACGCAGAGTTTTTTACAACTTATGGATGGGTCGTACCCGCCTGAATGGTTAGCCTCTTGCCCAGTGCTTCATCTCAATAAACTCGACCCGACCGAATAGGTTTTTTGCCTAGGCCGGCATCATGTCGTAGACATTTGTAGAGGCGATGCCAGAAACGGTGGTTGGGCGGAACCGTGAACACTGCCAGACCAGGTTCGGGGTAGGTTTCTAGGGCGACGAGCCATGCGCGGTCGATGCTGGACGGCTCTCCGACGGGAAAGCCGCAGACGAGTTCAACCGACGCGCAGGCGGGGGGCTTGATGGCGGGATTTGACAACGGCCGGCCAGACACGGGCACCTCAGCTCTGGCGACACCGACGAAGCCTGACGAGGGGAGCAAACCTGAGGAGGATCGACGCCAATCGAAGCGCATGTCGTATCCCTGCGCGGCGATGGTGGCCAACTACCAGTGTCCGGACGTGCCGCCCAAAGAAGCGTTCTGGACGGTGCGCTGCCGCGATCTTTCCCGGGGCGGGGTCTCGTTCTATTCCCCCATTAAGCCGCTGGCGTCGTCCTTGTTGATCAGCTTGGGCTCGGCGCAAACACTTTCCTGCCTGCTGGCGTGTCGCGTGGTGTACTGTGCCTACGTCGGAGACCACGGACAGCCGCGCTACCTGGTGGGCTGCGAGTTCATGGAGCGGTTGAATTAGTTCGGCCCGAGTCAGCCGGTCGTCGGTGACGGGACACTAGGCTTACTGGAGGAGGCCGACTATCTTGTCTCGCATGCAAACTATCCGCGGTGGATCGATTCTTGGGCGTTGGGCCGCCCCCTTGGCTTACGCGCTGATGGTCGTAGCGGCCGTGATGGCCTTTCTTCTCGTCGCCCAATGGGGCGAGTCGCTCGAAGCGCCGGCGGCGGCAACGCCGGCAGCGGGCCAACCTGGCGCGGCGTCCGGCCACGCGATAAACCCGCTGGTCCACGTGCTGTTGGTTCTGATGGTGGTTGTGGCGCTGGGACGGCTGCTAAGTAAGCTCTTTGCCCGGTTTCGGCAGCCGCCGGTCATCGGCGAAGTGCTGGCGGGCATCGCCCTGGGGCCGTCGCTTTTGGGAAGAATCTGGCCGGCTGCGTCGGACTTCTTGCTGCCGGCCGAAGTGGCGGGCTACCTGAGCGTTCTGGCCCAGTTGGGCGTCATCCTCTACATGTTTGTCGTCGGCCTGGAACTCAACGCCGGGTTGCTGCGCGATCGGGCGCATGCCACCATCGCGATCTCTCACGCCAGCATTCTCGCTCCCTTTCTGCTGGGCGCCGTGCTTGCAATTTGGCTCTATCCTCGACTTTCCAACGAACAAGTCGGTTTCACAAGTTTCGCCCTCTTTCTGGGCGTGGCTATGTCGGTGACGGCGTTTCCCGTGCTGGCCCGCATTCTCACCGACCGCGGTATGACCAAGACCAGCCTCGGCATGGTTGCCATTTCGTGCGCCGCCACCGACGACGTGACGGCCTGGTGCTTGCTCGCCTTGGTTGTCGGGGTAACACAAGCCAAGGTCAGCGGCGCCCTGTGGGTCATCGCCGGCACGCTGGCGTTCCTGGCGGTCATGTTCCTGCTGGTTCGTCCCGTCGTCGAACGCTTGTTGCGACGCCACGACGAACCGCTCACGCCGGGCCAGACCGCGCTCGTATTTGTGGCCGTCCTTGGGTCGGCCCTGACGACGGAGTGGATTGGGGTGCACGCAATCTTCGGCGCCTTCTTGCTGGGTGCCGTGATTCCACACGACAGTCGTCTGGCCAAAGAGCTGACCTATAAACTCGAAGACTTTGTGACGGTGCTCCTGCTCCCCGCCTTTTTCGCCTTCACGGGGATGCGGACGCGCATCGGGCTGGTGAGCGGGCTGGATGCATGGCTGATGTGCGGCGTCGTGCTGCTGGTGGCCACCTTCGGCAAATTCGGCGGCACGCTCGGCGCGGCTCGGCTGGCGGGCCTTTCCTGGCGCGACGGGGCGGCCCTGGGCATCCTGATGAACACGCGCGGACTGATGGAGCTCGTGGTGCTCAACATCGGGCTCGATCTGGGGGTCATCTCGCCCACGCTCTTCGCCATGATGGTCGTGATGGCAATCGTCACCACGATGGCCACCACGCCGATCCTGACACTGCTGACCGAAGGGGGCAAGACGCCCGTGGGGAGGCCTTGCTAGCCGTCAGCTCTGCGCTCGACAGCCCGGCAGAGGCCGACCCGCGAAAGCCCGACCTACACGGCCGAACCGCTGAAGAGGGCCTCGATCGGCTCGCCCGCGTTAAGCCGCAGCGGCCGGCCGAGCGAGTCGCGGACTTCGGCCGAGGCGTCGACGCCGAGAGCCCGGTAGATCGTGGCTCCGATGTCTTCGGGCCGGAACGAGCGCGTGACCGGGAAGGCCGCCTGCTTGTCGGAGCGGCCGATTGCTTGTCCGCCGCGAACACCGCCACCCGCGAAGACGGCCGAATAGACGGGCGCCCAGTGATCGCGGCCAGGTATGGTGGCGCCCGGCAGCATCGAGATCTTGGGGGTGCGGCCAAATTCGCCAGTGGCGACGATCAGCGTTTCGTCGAGCAGGCCGGAGGCCGCCAAGTCGTCGAGCAGGGCCGCCAGGCCGCGATCGAGCGGCGGCAGAAGCTGGTTCTTCAGGCGGCCGAAGTTGTCGACGTGCGTGTCCCAGCTCTGCACGATCCCCATGTTGCACTGCACGATGGGCACCCCCGCCTCCACGAGCCGCCGGGCGAGGAGCAATGACTGGCCAAACATATGACGGCCGTAGCGGTCGCGGACGGGGTCCGGCTCGCGGTCGATGCGAAATGCCTCCGTCACCTTGCCCGATGTCAGCAAGGTCATCGCCAGCTCTTGTTGCTCGGCAAAAACGGCGGTGTCCGCAAGCGGCTCGCGTCCGATCCGCTCCCAGAGCGCGCGGCGGTCGCCGATGCGCTGGCCGTTGAGCTCGGTCGGCAGGGCCAAACTATCGACACGAAACTTGGGGTCGTTGGGATCGTGGTTGATTTCCCAGGGGTCGTGACTAGCTCCCAGCAGCCCGGCGTATTGGCCCGGCCAGGTGAGCGGCCCTTCGATCAGCCGGTGCGGCAGCGTCACGCCGTTGGGAATGCCGTCGTTCCGTGGATGCAGGTAATCGAGCCCGGCGGCGTAGCACGGCCAGTCCCGCCGCGAAAGGACGTTTTCCAGATCGCTCGCGCGCCGATTCGGCATCGGCATGCCGGTGATCGTGGTGTGCGTGGCCGGCAGGTGGCTGTAATCGCCGTGCGACATCGAACGCACGATGGCGAGGTGGTCGCTGCGCGCCGCCAGCAGCGGCAGATGCTCGCAGATCTGCACGCCCAGTGTTTGCGTGTCAATCGGCTTGAAGTCCCCGCGGACCGCCTCGGGAGCATCCGGCTTCAGGTCGAAGGTGTCCTGCTGGGCGGCTCCTCCCGTCAGCAGAAGAAGGATTACCGATTTGGCCCTGGGCCGGCCCGACGCGCCCGCCGCCGCTCCCTGGGCTCGGGCCGCCAGCAGTTGCGGCAGGGCGATGCCGGCAAGGGTCGAACAGCCAAGTTGCAGGCAATTGCGGCGGTGCAAACGCAAGGTGGGCGCTCTGAGCGACAACGTTCGGATCCTCCGGGGTAACGACTCGATCGCAGTATACCACGGGAGTCCCTTCAGCCGCGACATTGGCCGCACAGACGTTAGACTTCCTCGGGCGAGTCGAGGTCCAGAGACGGCGCGCACGCAATAGGCGTCTTCAGTACGCGTTCCGGTGTCGCAGGCCGCGCCACAGGGTCATCCAAAGGATCTTGCAATCGAGCCAGAGCGACCAGTTGCTGATGTAGTAGAGGTCGCACTCCAGCCGCCGCCGAAGCGAGGTATTGCCGCGCCAACCGTTGACCTGCGCCCAGCCGGTCATTCCGGCCTTGACCTGGTGCCGCTGCAGATAGTTCGGTATCTGGCGGCGAAATTTCTCGATCAGCACGCCCCGCTCGGGACGCGGTCCGACGAGGCTCATGTCGCCGGCCAAAACGTTGAGCAACTGCGGCAGCTCGTCGAGACTCCAGCGGCGCAAGAACCGCCCCAGTGGTGTGCAACGCACGTCGCCCCGCGCGGCCCAGACGGCACCCGTGTGGCGTTCGGCGTCGGCGTACATGCTGCGGAATTTGAGCATCTGAAACGAGCGGCCTGCCAGCCCGGCACGCGGCTGGCGATAAAACACCGGGCCGCGGCTGGTAAGCCTGATGGCCGCCGCGATGGCCGCCATCAACGGCGACGCCACAACCAGAGCCAAGGAGGCGATGGCCAGGTCCATGGCCCGCTTCGCCGTTTTTCGCCAGCCGTAATGCGGGTTGCCCCGCAGACTGAGAAAGGCCACCTCGTCGATCTCCAATGAGCGAATGCGCATCCCCGCCAGGTTGGGCAGGTCGGGCACAAGCTGCACTTCCACGAGCAGGTCTTCCAGCGCCCGGTAGACGGCCGGAAGCTCACCGTACCGAGCCAGGGGCAAGGCGATGAACACGTGGTCGATGTCGTGGCTGGCGACGATGGTTCCCAACTCGTCGAGGGCGCCCAGCCGGGGCAGTTCGCAGGGCTCGACCTTGGGGGGCGCGTCGACGTAGCCCACCGCTTCGAGCCCCGTCCAGTTGTTGCGCCGGATCGTTTCGGCCACGATCCGCCCCGTCCGCCCCGTGCCGACGATTACCGCTCGCCCGTAGTTCAGCCCGTGCCGGCGGGCCAGCTTCAGCCCCCGCCAGACGACTCGACGCACGAGCATCAACGTCAGCGCGTTCAGACAGAGAAACAGGGCCAACGCCAGCCGCGATTCGTAGTCGTCGCGGCGGTAGAAGGCTGCCGTAATCGCCAGTACGAACAAAAGGCCGCTCGCCTGGCAAACGACGCTCAGTTCGCGCGGTACCTCTCGCAGGCGGTGGATTTCGTAGAGCCCGCAGGTTCGATAAGCGACTCCCGCCAGCATGAGCACCAGGGGCAACGCCCGCAGCACGAGGGCCAGATCGGGCACCCCGTGGACGGCTGGCCAGAGCGCATAGCGCAGGTAGTAGGCCGCCAGCCAGGTGCCGGCGGTCACGCCCAGATCGCAGGCGAGAAAGACCAACCCGAGTTTTTGTCCGTGGCGGCGATACATCCGTGAATCGCTCGCGGTGACGCATCGTGTTCAGAAGGCCGGCTCTTGTAACGAGTTACAGGTGAAGCGTCAAGATCGACCGCGAACGAAGAACCCGCGAAAAACTCATCATGTGCTAATCGCTAGCCACCTAGAATGACACGAGCGGCGTAGGGGGGAGCGACCTTCCTAGGCCGCTTCTTATCACGAGCAGTCATGGCAACCTTTGCAGGTCGCCCCTCGTGTTCTTTCAAGGAGGTTACAGGATGTACATGCAGCAAGCGCACAAGCTGTTCGCACGACGGCCCAACCGCTCGCGGTTCCAAGTCAATCTCTCGTTGGAAGGCAACGACGCTTGGGCCCTCGTGGCGACCGCGGCCGTTGCGCTTTCCGGGCAGCTCGACGATTGCCTCACCAACGACGATTTGGACGCAGCGCTCGATTCGTTTCTCGAGCTTTTCTACCGAGGTGAGGTAACCCGCGACGACCTGGAAGTCGAGATTGGCCACGTTATGCTGGCCCTGGCGGATGGCGAGGAGGAACTGGTCGCGGTTACCGGTCGGTAGAACGGCCTTGCCTGGCGTTCTGCGTAAAGTCGGCCAACCAGCGGTCGTCCCACAGGCTCGGGAAGGAGCCCGCGACGTAGGGGTGCGCCAGTAAGGCCTCTTCGTCCAGCTCCAGCCCCAAACCGGGTTTGTCGCCGAGCACAAGTTCGCCGTCGCGCACGGCCGTCGAACCGCAGACGAAGTCCTTGCGCCACGGCACGTCAAACTCCTCGAACGATTCCTGGATCATGAAATTGGGCGTGCTGACGTCGAAGTGCAGCGCCGCCGCCAGGGCAACCGGACCGATCGAGCAGTGGGGCGCGATACGCAGATCTTGCATCGCCGCTACGGCCGCAATCTTCTTGGCCGCGAGCAGACCGCCGCAATGAGCGATGTCCATCTGCACCACGTCGGCCGCGCGCTGCGAAGCCAGCCGATAAAAATCGGCCAGCGTATAGAGCCGCTCGCCGGCGGACAGCGTCGCGCCGGTTCGCTGCTTCACTTCCGCCAGCAGTTCGAGACATTCCGGTGCAACCGGCTCTTCGCACCAGATCGGATGGAAGCGCCCAAGTTTCTCGATCATGGCGATGGCGCTGGCGACGGAGAGACGGCCGTGAAATTCGATCATCAATTTCACATCCTCTCCCACCGCCTCGCGCACCGCGGCTACGCGGTCGACGGCCGCATCGCTCTCGCCTGGTGAGATGTCTTTCCAGGCCACGCCGAAGGGATCGAATTTCAGCGCCCGATAGCCGCGGGCAACTGCCTCGCGAGCCCGCTCGGCGTACTCGGCGGGCGAATCGGCGCCGCCGTACCAGCCGTTGGCATACGTCGCGATGCGCGGGTGGCACCGTCCGCCGAGCAGGCGGTAGACCGGCTGCCCGCACGCCTTGCCCACGATGTCCCACATGGCCAGCTCGACCGCGCTGATCGCGGTCATCACCGTTGCTCCTCCCTGATACTGGTCGCGCACCATGCGCCCGATCACGAGCTCGATGTCGAAAGGGTCGCAGCCGATCACGCGCCCCTCGACCCATTCGTGGCATAACGTGTGAACCGTTTTCTCCTGCCACTCCAGCGACGCTTCGCCGACGCCCGAAATACCGGTGTCGGTGGTCAGGCGGAGGAAAAGATAATTGCGCAATCCGGCGTTGGCCAGAAACGTCTCAAACCGGGTGATTTTCATGGCGAACTGCCGGAGGGCGAATCGGATTCTGTTAGACTGCCCCCTTTTTACTGAACCCGCTGATGATCACAAGTCCGGCAGATCCGGCGAGAGGGGGTCTGGTCGAGGAGCGAGACGCGGTTACTTAGGCGCTAGTCTCTTGAACCAACGCGGTCAGTTCGATGAAGAGCAGTGCGAGCCTGATGAGCGTCGGCGCGTGGATGGTGCCAGCGCTCGACGAAGCGTGTCAGAAAAGGCCGCGATAGGTTCGACTCCCGGAGAATGGTAGACTGATACGCATGCCCTCTTCCCGCGAGACCGCTCCAAACGGCATCACTGCGGCCCGTGTAAATATGTTGGAAACCTACCGCGTTCGGCTCACGAAAGACTATCTCGTCTTTTCGGCCGCCCATTTCATCACGTTTAACGGCGACGTCTGCGAGCGGCTGCACGGTCACAACTATCGCGTTATGGCCGAGGTGTTTGGGCCGCTTGATGAGAACCATTACGTGATCGACTTTATCGCGCTGCGCGACATTCTGCATGCGATCGTGCTCGAGCTCGATCATCATGTGCTCCTGCCGACCGAGCACCCGCTCATCCGCGTCGCTGCGGATCAGGAGTCGGTCGAAGCCGTTTTCCGCGAGCGTCGCTGGGTTTTTCCTCTCGGCGACTGTGTTCTGTTGCCGGTTCCGAACACGACGGCTGAGATGCTCGCGCGCCACATCGGCCGACGGTTGCTCGACGACGTGGCGGCGCGCAATCTACCTCGGCCCGAGCGCGTGACCGTCGAGGTCGACGAGTGCGAAGGTCAGTCGGCGGTCTGCGACATCAAGTCTGACTGACGAGCCCGGACACCTGGGCGTTGCCCATGCGTGCCTCGATTGCGGGATTGGCCTCCCAGCACCACTTGACAAGCCACGCCAGATGGCCGAGGGCCAGAGAGGCCAGCGCCGGCTTGACCAGGTCGTGCCGATCGGTGATCCACCACCAGGCGGCCAGAATGCCGCCGCAGGTGACCGCCGCCACGGCCAGCTTGGCCAGCACCCAGGCAACGCTAGAGTGGGCCGCGGCCTCAGGTGCCCGGCGGCTTTCGCGCCCTTTCGTCGAAAGCCTCGAGTCCAGCGCCTCGCCGAACGGCGACATGTCCAGAACCCGCCGCACGTGCTCGAGCTTCTCGTCCAGCTCCCAACCGTCGAATGCTTCCAGCGGATCAACCTTAGGCACGTTGCTGCTCCGTCAGGCGCGTTAAACGATAAGCCTTTGTCGAAATCGGCAGCGCGGGGGGGCCGACTGAAACGATTGTCGTGATCAATCCGTTGAGTCGATGAATTTGCCCAACCCTTTGCCGCGCCCTAGCTTTGCGTTGGGAAACCTCCCCCGCACAGCGCTTTCGCCCCGCTGGTCGATTATTTGCCGGGATTCAGGAAGAACCTATGGTCGCCGCATCCACCGTCGCCGCATCCACCGTTGATTCGCCAGTTGACTTGAACCGCATTCTCGCGGGCGCCCAACTCCCCGCTCTACCGCAGAGCGCCCTGCGAATTCTCGAGCTTTCGCAGAATCCGGCGAACGGGCCACCCGAGTTCGCCGTGCCGATCGAGGCCGACCCAGGCCTGGCCGGGCAGGTACTCAAATTCGTCAACTCGGCTTACTTCGGTTTCGCCCGCGAGATTTCGAGCGTCAAGCTCGCGATCACGATGGTGGGCATTCGCACCATCAAGAATTTTGCGCTCTGGAGCGCCGTCTTCAGCCTGATGCCCAACCCCAAGTGCGGCCCCTTTGACCTGCGGAGCTTGTGGCAAGACTCGTTGCGCAGGGCGCTGTTCGCCCGTGCCTTCGCCAGGCTGCTGGGGGTGCGCGACGCCGAAGAGCCGTTCGCTGCGGCCTTGCTGCAAGACATGGCCGTGCCGCTGTTGGCCAAGGAATTGCCGAGCGAGTACGCCGATTTGCTGAGCCGCCGGGACAACGGCAAGGCCCGACTCTCGCAGCTTGAACAGGACCGGTTCGGGTGGACGCACGCCGACGCGGCCTCGCAGATGGCTCGGCAGTGGAATCTGCCGCCTGAGTTTGCCGATCTGATCGCTCGTCATACCGAGATCGAGCGGCTCACGGCCGACGGTAAGAGCCGGCCGGAGCAACTTGCCGTGGCGCTATCTTCGCTGTTGCCCGTGGCGAGCGATGAGGGCTGGCATGAGTGCGGCCAGTTCGCGGCCACCTATCACCAGTTGTCTCCCGCCGATGGCCCAACCGTGGTCGACTTCCTGGAAAAAATCGACCTGGAATTCATCGAGTTTGCTCCCGTGTTGAAAATAACCGCGCCTGCCAAGTCGCTGCTCACCTGCTACGCCGAGGCGACCGCTTGACGGCGCGGATCGATCGTTTCCCGAAAGTGTGCGTCGGGGCTCAGCGGAATCGAGGGGCTCGTCGCCGCAGTGAAATGCCTATTTGAGCAAATCGCGCGGCGCGCCTACAATTAGCTGACGTTGTCGTGTGCTGTTGAGCTTGCGACGGATCAGGGAGGGGAGCATACCGTGTCGGGTAGCAATCGGGTCCGCTGCCAGCGGATTTTGAGAGAGGCCGAGGGGTATCTGGAGCTGAATATGCCCCAGACGGCTCTCGATCTGCTCTCGCGCCTCAGCGAGCCCGGCACGTTCCGCGGTCAGCAGCTCTACTTGACGGGCGAAGCGCTGCGGGCGCTTGAACGATACGCGGAGGCGATCGTCGTGCTGGAGCAGGCCGCCGATCTCTTGCCGAGCAATATCCACGTCTGGCTGGCGTTGGGCTGGTGCCAGAAGCGGACAGGGCGGCTGGACCTGGCCATTTCGGCCTTGGAGCGTGCTGAAGAGGTAAGCCCCGAGGAGGCGATCGTCCACTACAACCTGGCCTGCTACTGGAGTCTGGCGGGCAAGAAGCAGCGGGCTCTGGCCTATCTGTCACGCGCCATCTCGATCGACTCGAACTATCGCGAACTGCTCGGCGACGAGCCCGATTTCGATCCTATCCGAACCGATCCGGAGTTCCGGGCTTTAACCGAAATCATCGTCTGACGCCGTGATTCCGAGGGCGGGATTGCGACTGCGCAGCATGCAGCGCCGGCCGGGGCGCAAAAAAAAGGCCGCCGCAGCCGGGGCAGGTAGCTGGGTGGCCCGCGTCGGCAAAGCCGGCGCTTACGGAATGAACCGCCGCGCAGCGCCAACGGGCGCGGCTGGTTGGGCGAAACCAGGCCGAAGGCCACTAGCCCCTGTGCCCTTGGATCAGTGGTATCGGCTTTCGTTCCGTCGCCAGCACAGAAAAACCCCCCTGCCTGATGGAGAGGGACCGCCGCCGTACCGACTATACGGTCGACGCGAGATGGGGACGGGGGCGGGACCGGCTCTTACGCAGCGGCAGACGCAAAAAGCTCGCGCAACGTCGCTTCGGGATAGAGACAAAATGCATATTCGCGCCAGCGGATAATATTCTCGGCTCGCCAGCGTCGCGTCGCTTGTTCGCGCCGCGTGAGTGCCTGCCGGCGCTGTTCCTCAAGCCAGAGTTGTAGTGCCTCGTTCACCGAGCGAATGGCATGACACCGCTCGCGACCGTTCGAGGGAGTCTGAGGAGTGTCAATCCAGCGGCGCTTCGTGGCGATGAGATTGCTTACCCGTTGCGTGTCTCCAGCCGAAAGGTGTTCCACGTCGAGATACCGCTCGGGGTGGTATTCCAAGCCGCGGAGCCGCTGCTGCACGTCGCGAGGATCCTCCGCGCTGGTCGCTCGGTTCTGAACGGGCAAGTAAAGGGTGGCCGACAAGACCATGAAGGGGGGCGGCTCGAGCATGAAGAATTCGCGGATCAGGTCATCCGTCAGTTGGTCGTATTTGCCGCCGCCGATGCCGTGCACGAACAGATCGCCCAGAAGGAGCCTGGCGAAGAGGGTGGTCGTGAGCGCCCGCGTCTGAAACTCGATGCCTCGCTCGGCCAGTTCGGCCAGGTCTGTCACCGCGCGAGTGGCGTCCTGGTCTGCGCCAAGACGGATCGTCGCGTCGATCCCTTCGCGGTCGCTTAAGATCATCTCGCCACCCCGCCGGCGCACAAAAAGGTGTCGCCGCTCCGGCCGGTCACGGCTGATCAGCCAGAGGGGCGCTTCCAACCACTCGTCGGAGCCTACCAGCTCCGGCACCGGGTGGTTGGCACTGCGAATGCCGTGCAGTTGTCGGTAACGCACGACCGCGCGGTTGTACGTCTGCACGAAGCGGGGAAGGTGCGCCAGCAGATGCGCCACGAACCAGAAGAATGCCTCGAACCGGCACACCTGACTCTGTGGCAATTCCAGCGTCCGGCTGCCCCACTCACCTTCGAGCTGGTGGCGTGCCTGGGCCAGGCACTGCCCCAGATTATCCGTTTCACGGCTGCGAGCGATCACTCTTGGCCAAAACGAATTGACCAGCGGATCGTCGATCAGCGGCCGCAGCCAGTCGGCGGCAGCACGCCCGAAGCTCTCGAAGGTCTTGCGATTGCGAATCGCCCGCCGCGCAAACGGCATCTCGCCTGTCGGGTCGTCGAAGGGAATGATACGCTGCACCGGATCATCGAGGCTCCCCCCCGGAACGCGCAGCGAGGTGTCCTTCAGCGTGTCGCTGTCGATCACCAGGTTCACGGCGGTCGCCCGATGCGTCCGAGCCAGACCGTCGAGCGCGAAATTCTTGAACCAAACCCCCGGGTGAAACAACTGGGGCTGGTGGCCGGCGATAAGAATTCGCTCGTGCGTTTCGGTGGACGCTAGCGAACGATAGGTCGCCGTGTACCGCTGCGCCGCGCTAAGGAGTTCTTGCCGGGCCTGCGCCGAAACATCGCACAGCGAACGCCCCTGCACGTCATACCGACAGCGGTCCGCGCGGTCGACTTGCCCCAGTAAATCGCCTACCTGGCCGAACGGAGGCAGAGCCAGCACCTCGCGATCGCCGCGAGGCGCGCGCAGGGCACCGCCGAACAACGAGGCCTTGCGGCCGTCCGGGCCTGAACCGCTGCCTTCGCCGGTCATCCGGCGCACTCTCCGCGGCAGGCCTGCAACGTGCCGCCGGCCGCCGCCAGCGCCCGGTCCAGCACCTCGCGATAATGCCGCAGGCGAATCTCCGCATTGTCGAGCGACCCTCCGAAAGATCGCTTCTCATCGAGGTAGATCAGTGGTATGGGCAACTCTCGGATCCGCAATCCGGCGTGCGCCGCCTGCACCCACACTTCCAGCGGCATGGCGTAACCCGTTTCCGTGACGCGCAGTTTCTTGAGCGCGTCGACCCGGTAGGCCTTAAAGCCGCAAAACGCATCGGTGATGCTCAGCCCCAGGCGGCGGTTCAACTCCTCGGTGAGCAACTCGTTGATCTGGCGGCGTTCGGGCGGGGGAGCGCTGTCGCCCCGATATTGCTTGAGATAACGGCTTCCCGACACGATATCCCAGCCGCCGCAACTGGCGACGAAACGCGGAATGCGGCGCGGCTCATGCTGGCCGTCGCAGTCAATCGTTACCAGGATTTCGTAATCGTGCTGAATGGCAAACTCAAAGGCCGTTCGCAAGGCCGCACCATAGCCGAGGTTGCGCGGATGAGTCAGGCGGTGGATGCCCTCGATTCGCGCGAGAACGTCGGCCGTACCGTCGGTTGAACCGTCGTTAACGACCAGCACCTCAGGGCTGAAACCTCGCACTTCGGCCAACACGTCGGCCACATGGTTCACCTCGTTGTAAACGGGCAGTGCCGTGAGAAAGCGGTGCGACATGATGTTTTTCCCCCGACGGCTCCGGCTGTTTGTGGCTCAGGCTATTCTAGGTGCCGACCCTGGCAAGTCAACGCGGCGGGAGAGCGGCTCTGGGCCGCGCAACGTCGAGATGCACCCCTGCTTGAGACTGCCAATTCTGTTCCGAAGACGAGCGAACAAAATTGGATCGGCTACGTCGAAGACAAGGTGGACGTTGCCCTTACCGCCGCGGTTCCTACCACGGAAGCGGATTGCCAAAACGCCATTCGAATCCACCCACGAAGGAAAATTGGTGGTCCACACCCCGAGGATAAAGCTGGGTGAACAGCAGGTCATCGACTACGTCGAACCGAAAGGCGTGTTGTTTCCCGAACCGGTGCTTGATGCCGAAGCCGACCGGAATGTGAAAGAAGGTCTGGTTCAGCCTCGCCCCCTGATCGTCAATAAAACTGACGAAAGTCAATCCAGGCCCAGCCAATAGAAACGGGCGCCAGACGGTGCTCGCGCATGGGTACCAGAGCCACATGGCGTCCCAGATCACAAAGTTTTCGTGGGCCTCAGTGGGCAACGTCGGTCCGCCCAACTGCGTGCGGGCAAAAGCCAGCCGGCTTTCGACGCCCCAATGTTGCGAGTAATCCCAACCGGTGCGCAACCCGGCGAGAAAGCCGACGCCGTTGTGCAGGCGACCCTCGATCGGCTCATCTGCTAAGAAAGCCCCCGCGAACTTTTCCAGATAGAGGGGATAAGCGAGCCAGATGTTTTTCCTGACGGATGGGGTCACGAGGGTCGAGCCATGCCATTCCGCCGACGATACATCCGTCGAGCCAGCCAAAGAGGGTTGCAGGGGCGCATCGACCACGGAGAGCAGGCGCGGTGGGGGAGCGTGGGCCGGCTTCATCCAAGCGATCTCCTGGGACAACCACGAAAACGGCCGCCAACGTGGTCGACGTGGTTGTAGTCCGTTCATCGTCTGATCGGCGTCGGAGGCAAAGCGGTTGGCGTATACACCGAATTCCGGCGATTGGGCGCCCGTGGGCGGCTTTGGCTGCACGGCGCCATCCAGCAAGGCGTCCTCAAACGGATCGTCAAACGCCGATACCGGCTCGGCGGCCCCGGCGGACATAGCTTCCAGCGCGCAGACGGCCGCGACCACCGCAAGGACGGGCCAACAACCGACGGTGGCAGGTTGAAAGGCCTTGCGGACCGTAGCGCAAGAATACGATGACCGCGCCTCAATCATTGGGATTTACGCAGAGCACGACGTTGCGAACTGTCGCGCGGAAGTATGCCAATTCCTGGCGAATCGGGCGAGGCCAGCTTCCTGGACTGGGCGACATACCCGGACGACCGGGTTCCCCAACCTTCCCGAGGCAGTCATGCCGTCGACTTCTTCTGTTCCATCAGGATGCGGAGAACCGCAATGTCGACCGGCTTCACCAGATGGTGGTCAAAACCCGCTTCCTGTGAGCGCCGTCGGTCCTCTTCTTGCCCCCAGCCTGTCAGGGCCACGATGACCATGTTCCTCGACCAGCCCTCCGCGCGGATACGGCGGCACGTTTCGTATCCGTTCAATTTCGGCAACCCGATATCGAGCAGAATGAAGTCGGGGCGAAAGTGCTCTGCGGCTTCGAGGGCGGCCAGTCCATCGTGGGCAGTGCGGACCTCGTTCCCCATCAATTTGAGCATCATCCCCAGGCTGCTCGCGGAGTCGCGGTTGTCGTCGACCACCAGGATCCGCCGGTGCGGCCCGGCCTCGCCACCGGGACCGTCCGGCGCACGGTCCGACGAATGCCGTTGCGGGGCGTCCGCAACCGGCAAGCGAACGACGAACTCGCTTCCGCGGCCGGGGCCCTCGCTGCGGGCTTCGACTCGGCCGCCGTGCATCTCGGTCAGGCGACGCACGAGCGTGAGACCGATGCCCAGCCCACCCTGCGCCCGGTCCATGGTCCGGTCAACTTGAGAGAACATCTCGAAGATGCGAGGCAGCGCTTCTGCCGGAATACCGAAACCGGTGTCGCGCACCTTGATGACGGCCTCGTTCCCCTCCGTCTCCGCGGTGAGGAAAATCTTGCCCCCAGGCTCGGTGTATTTTGCACTGTTGTTGAGCAGGTTTGACAGGACCTGGGCCAGACGTACCGGGTCGGCGTCGAGATAAACGGGGGCTGGCGCGATCGTGACCGAGAACGTGTGGCCGAACTGCTCGATAAGCGGACGACTCGTCTCGATGGCGCTGTGTACGACGCTCGCTAGCGCAACCCGCTCCTTGCGCAGCTCCAGCTTGTTGCGGGTTATGCGGCTTACGTCGAGCAGGTCGTCAACCAGTCGGACCATTTGGTCGAGTTGACGCTCCATCATCGTGCGGGCTTCGCCCATCATCTCGCGGTTTGAACCCGCCAGCCTCAACACCTGCAAGCCGTTGCGGATGGGGGCCAGGGGGTTGCGCAGTTCATGCGCCAACGTCGCCAGAAACTCGTCTTTTCGTTGGTCGGCGTCCCGTAGTTCGCGGTAAAGCTGAGAGTTCTCGATGGCAATGGCGGTTCGATTCGCCAGATCTTTTGCCACGCTGAGGTCGGTCTCGTCGTAGACGTGCCCGGATTCGGCCACAATGAACGTCAACACTCCGAGCGTCTTGTTTCGGACCGTCAGCGGCACGCCGATATAGGACTTGAGGCCGAGTCGCCTCATGATGCTGAGCAAATCCTCGTCGGCGACGGAGCGAGCGAGCAGTTCGTCTGTGATGACCGGCACGATTTCCGACGCCCCCGTGCGGAGAATTTTCCCCACGCCCGTCTGGGAGGACGGGTTGGGCGGAAATCGGCGGTAGACTTCGTGCGCCAGTTCGACCTTGGCCGGGTCAACGTGCGCCACCGCCACGCGGCGCAGCGTGCCGTCGGGCTCGAGCGCGTCGATCGTAGCCCAGTCGGCAAAGTATGGAACGGCCAACGACGCGACCTTTTGTAGCGTGCTGTCGAAGTCGACCAACACGGCCAGGGCCGCGCTGGCGTCTGCAAGGAATCGGGCCGTCTGCTCGCCCCTTTTTTGCTCGTGGATGTCGGTGCTGCTGCCGTACCACCGATTTACGCCTCCCGACTCGCTGTGCACCGGCACGGTTCGGATTAAGTGCCAGCGATACGACTGCCGCTGTCGATCAAAGAGTCTCAATTCCGCTTCGAACGGCTCGCCCGTCTCGACAGACGCCATCCACCGCTCGTTGGCGGCCTGGAGTTCGTCCGGATGAACGATCGGCGTCCAGCCTTCGTTTCCCACGGTCTGCGCCAGCCCGGTGAATTCGGTCCAACGCCGGTTCAGGTAGTCGATGTTGCCGTCCGGTTTAGCGGTCCAGACGATCTGGGGCATGGCGTCGGCAAGCTGGCGAAACCTTTCTTCGCTGGCGGCCAGCGCCTGCCGGGCCTCCCGCAATTCGGTCACGTCGGTGTTCGTTCCAAACCAATAGAGGACGGTTCCATCGGCGTTCTTGAGCGGGTTCACCCGCGTGAGAAACGAGCGGAAGCGGCCGTCGGCTCCCCGCAGCGGAAAGACCATGTCGAACGGTTGGCCGCTGGCGATCGACGCCTTCCACCGCTCGACGACCTCCGGCAGAACGTCCGGATCGTGAACGGACTGCCAGCCCCAACCCTCCATTTCTTCCGCGGTTGTGCCGGTGTATTCGTACCAGCGGCGGTTGTACCAGATGATGTGGCCGTCGGGCCGCGCCATCCACGCCAGTTGCGGGATGGTGTCGGCCAGCAGCCGCAGGTTCTCCTCGCTCTCTCGAAGTGCGGCCTCGGCGCGACGCTGCTCGGTCACGTCCCTGAAAATCAAGACGACGCCGATCAGCTTGCCGGCCGCATCCCGAATCGGTGCAGCACTGTCGTCGATCGGTCGCTCCGTCCCGTCTCGGGCGACGAGCACCGTGTGGTTGCCCAAGCCGACGATCGTCCCCTGGCGCAAAACCTTTTCCACCGGGCTCTCAACCCGCTGCCCCGTCTGCTCGTTGCGGATGTTGAACACCTGTCCCAGCGGTCGTCCTTCCGCATCGGCGCGTGCCCAGCCGGTCAGTTGCTGGGCGACGTCGTTGAGATACGTCACATGGCCCTGGCTGTCCGTCGCGATCACGGCGTCACCGATGCTGGCCAACGTCACCGAGAGCCACTCCCGTTGTTGCCGCAAAGACTCCTCGGCCCGTTTGCGCTCGCTGATGTCGCGGAACACCAGAACGCATCCGATGACAAATCCTTCCGCATCCTTGATCGGCGCGGCGGAGTCGTCGATCGGTCGCTCCGTACCATCCCTGGAGAGAAGGATGGTGTGGTTGGCGAGTCCCACGACCTGCCCATCTCGAAGCGCTCGCCGGGCCGGGTTTTCGACCGGCTGACGCGTGTTTTCGTTGACGATCCGAAAGATCTCGTCCAGCGCCCGCCCCGCCGCATCGAGCGTATTCCAGCCGAGCAGTTGCTCAGCGACCGGATTGAGGAACTCCACGCGTCCCTGGTCGTCGGTGCTGATGACGGCGTCGCCTATGCTTGCCAACGTGACTTGCAGCCTTTCCCGTTGCTCACGAATTAGCCGGGCGTCTTGTTCCACGACCCGGCGGGCAGCGGCTTCCTCCGCGAGACGGCGGGCGTCGTCCTCAGCTTGCTTGCGGGCCGTCAAGTCTCGCGTGATCTTAGAAAAGCCGCGTAGTCGTCCCTGATCGTCTTTGAGGGCGGTGATCACGACGTTGGCCCAAAACGCGGAGCCGTCCTGCCGCAGCCGCCAGCCCTCATCCTCAAAGCGTCCTTCCGCGGCGGCAACCTTTAACTCATGTTCGGGCCAACGCCGTTCGATGGCCTCAGTTGGGTAAAACCTGGAGAAATGCTGGCCGATGATTTCAGCGGCCTTATATCCCTTCAATCGCTCGGCACCGGGGTTCCATGTGGCGATCCGTCCCTGCGGGTCGAGCATGAAGATCGCGTAGTCCGTCGTGCTTTGGACCAGCAGCCGAAGCTGTTCGGCTTCGTTTCTTGCCCGCTGCTTCTCTTGAAAGAGCCTGACGAGGGCGGCAACCTTGGCCCGGACGACGACCGGTGAGAGCGGCTTGATGAAAAAGTCAACCGCCCCCAGGGCGTAGCCCGCTTCCACCTGTTCTCGGTCGATGTCGTCGGCGGTGAGGAAGGCGATGGGCGTCGCCCGAGAGTGTTCGTGACGTCGTATCGCTTTGGCCGCCTCGAAGCCGTTCAGGCCGGGCATCCGAACATCGAGCAGGATGGCGGCGAATTCCTCAGCCTTCGTCAGTTCGATCGCTTCCTCGCCCGAATGCGCCTCAACGAGACGCTGGCCGAGACTCTCCAAAATAGATCGCAAAGCGACGAGGTTAGCCGCCGTGTCATCCACCAACAAAATGCTTGCCTGCTCCTGGAAAGCGCTTGTGGCGAGGTAGGCTTCCGGCGATTGGTTCATGTAACGCTGATAGGACAAGATAAGTAGCGACCCCAGCGACCATTCGATTTTAAGCAAGGCGAAAGGTCACGGGAGCCATTCTAGCAGGGGCCATCATTGCCGACACTCTCGCTCCGAGCGCATGGTGCGAGATGACCGCACAGGTGACGCGAATACTGAGCGCTGGTCGGATCCTTTCGTAGGTCGCCGGCCGCTCGACGTTCGATGTGATCTTAGTTTGACCCTTACTACGCAACGGCGCTACGAGTTCAATGTAAATCGCCGTCTTTTTTACCATTATTCAAATGGCCCGCGATTTGCGATCTACCGCCTCGGATCACCTGGCTCGTGAAGTCGGCCAGGCGAGATAATGTGTTCCTCAAGTGTGGAGAACAGCATCATGTTGCGATGGTCTTTGATTTTTCTCGTGGTGGCTTTAATCGCGGGCGTTCTGGGCTTCTGGGGCCTGGAAGGCATGGCCATGTGGTTTGCGAAGGTTCTTTTTCTTGTGTTTTTGGTGCTGTTCATCGTTTCGTTTGTTACCGGAAGAGCGCCGCGCGCGGACTAGCTAGCTCAGAAGCTGGCATCACGTTAAAGCGGTCTTTGGAGCGCGCGTCCGCGTAACGCGTTGAGAGAACCGTTGCTGCTACAACTGGCGGCCATCGTCGTGCTGGGAGTCGGCGCGCAATGGGCCGCCTGGCGGATGAAACTGCCGGCAATCCTGGTGCTCCTGCTGGCCGGCTTTCTGGCCGGCCCGGTGCCCGATTGGCTGGGCTACCACCGGCTGATCGACCCCGACGACTTGTTTCAGGATCTTCTCGCGCCCATCGTCTCGATATCGGTCGCGGTGATCTTGTTTGAAGGCGGACTAAGCCTGGAGCTGAGCGAGATTTCGAGCGCCGGCCATGTCATCCGCAACCTGGTCACTTTGGGAGCCGGCGTGACGTGGCTGGTAGGCACGCTGGCTGCGAAATTGATTCTCGGACTGTCCTGGCCGCTGTCGGTGCTGTTGGGCGAAATCCTGGTTGTCACGGGACCAACGGTGATCGGGCCGTTGTTGCGTTACGTCAATCCGACCGGCCGCACGGGACCGATCCTGAAATGGGAAGGCATCGTCATCGATCCCATCGGCGCCATGCTCGCGGTGCTCGTTTTCGAGGCCCTGCCGACGGAGAACCTGGAAGACATGACCAGCGTGTTGCTGATGGGCAGCCTGAAGACCGTCTTGATCGGCGGCGTGACCGGGCTGGCCGGGGCACTGATCACGATGGTATCGCTGGGACGCTTCTGGCTGCCCGACTATCTGCATAATCCGGGTATCTTGATGTTGGTGCTGGCTGCGTTCACATTCTCCAACGAGATTCAGCCCGAGTCGGGTCTGTTTGCCGTCACGCTCATGGGCATCGTGCTGGCAAATCAGCGGCGGGTGACCGTGACCCACGTCGTGGAGTTCAAAGAAAACCTCACCGTTCTGCTGGTTTCAAGCCTGTTTGTTATCCTGGCGTCGCGTCTCTCGATCGAGCAGGTGCGCGCGGCGGGTTTGCGCGGGGGTGCCTTCACGCTCGCGATGGTGCTCGTCGCGAGACCGCTGTCGGTGCTCGTTTCAACGATCGGTTCCGACCTCAGTTGGCGCGAGCGGGCCTTTCTGAGTTGGATGGCGCCGCGAGGCATCGTAGCGGCCGCGGTCGCGTCGGTGTTCGCGCTGCGGTTGCGCAAGGCCGGCTACGCAGGCGCCGATTTGCTTGTGCCCGTCACCTTCACCACGATCATCGGCACGGTGAGCGTCTACGGCCTGACGGCCGGTTGGTTGGCCCGAAGACTGGGGCTTTCGTTTCCGAATACGGGCTTCTTGATCGCCGGCGCCAACCCGCTGGCAAGAGCCGTCGGGTCGGCTCTGCGCAGCGAAGGACAGGGACTGTTGCTCGTCGACTCGAACAACGACATGGTGCGCAGGGCTCGGCTGGCCGGCTTGCCGGTCGTCTACGCCAGCGTGCTGTCACGTTATCTGCAGGAGCGGATCGACTTAAGCGGCATCGGCAGGCTCTTGGCGCTGATGCCCAACGAAGAGGCCAACTCCCTTGCGGCGGTGCAATTCACACGGTCCTTTGGCCGCGACCAGATCTATCAACTGGCGAACGACGCCCAGGAAAGCGGCCGTAAGCAGAAAGTCGATCCGCACTTATCCGGCCGTCTCCTGTTCGGCCCTTCGATGACGTATCCGCGCCTGGAATCGCTTCTCGAAGCCGGAGCGACGGTCAAGCGCACGCCGATAACCGCCGAGTTCACCTACGCTCATTTCCGCGAGCTCTACGGCGAAACGGCCGTACCGCTTTTTCTCATCGACGAGGCCGGCCAGGTTGCTCCTGTCACCAGCGACGTCCCGCTGGACCCCAGGCCGGGCCACACGTTGATCAGCCTCATCTCGCAGCCGAGCCCACCGGACCGGTGAATAGCCCGGCTGAGTTAGGGCAACAGGCGGCGGCCGAGCGACGTGTTCAGTTGCAGCATGCTTCGCCGGTGCCGCACCAGCGCGTAGGAGGTGCCATGATGTGCCGACCGACGCGACTTCGTAAGCGAGATCGCTGTCAACACTCCGAACCCGCTTGGCGCGAGCTGTACGCCGCGCTGAGGGCGGGAGTTCCTCGAGCGGCGGACATCGCCACCGCACTCGACGCACACCGGCTGACTTACCCTTCGGCGCCGTTGTTCGACGATGCCGATGCTGACGTGGGGTGCTATGGCGTGATTCATCGCGCCTGGCGAGAGCGCCTGCTGCACGAGTTCCTTGAGCTGCTTTGCCTATGGCGCCAGACCGGAGGCTCGTTATGCGAGACGGCCCGCCACAAAGAATTCCAAACCGCGCTGTTTGAATTCCTGGCTGAACATCGGAAAGCGGGGCTGCCCGCGCTCCTGGCGTGTTTTAAGGGGTCGAACGTGCTGAGCACCCTTTGCGAAAACGAGGCCGTTTGCGTCGCGGATTGGCGGGGCCGGTTCGACGCAGTGTGGCACGAGCAGCACGCGCGTTGCGCCGCCTGACCATCCCTGGCAGGTCACCCGCTTTGGCTAACGCGACGCTGCTTCAGCTCCAGCAATTCGACCTCGATTGCCTCGTCTTCCAGCTCATTTCGATCGGCCAGCCAGTCTCCGTCGCTGGCAATCTCGAAAACCGCCTCGGCTTCCGCTAAAGCCCGCTCGACGCGTGCGTGGAGGCGACCGAACCGGTCAAACGCGGGGCTTGCGACGCGACGAAAAACGCCCGCATCGTGACCCGGCCGGAGTTGGGCTACGCTCTCGGCGGCGGCCAGTTCGATGAGCATCCGCCCCGCGTCCGCCCGTTTATGCTTCATGGCCTCGATACGTCGCCGCCAGCGGACGCTTACCTCATGGGCGGACGCCCGTTGCTCCTCGATGAGCTCGATTCGCTGCTCCTCCTGCCGGCGCCGTGAAAGCGCCCGACGCGCCCGCTCGTCGTCCCCGGCGGCAACCGCTGCCTCCGCCGCCGGTTGGCAGCGTGCCGCCTGAGCACGCGCCGAATCGATCTGTTTTTCAAGCAGTTTCTCACTGGCAATCGAACGAGCGGCGGCGATTGTCGCCGCATCAATCGCGTCGTCTATTTCGCGAATTGCTTGCCGCAGCATCTTTCCAGGGTTTTCAAAGCGATCTACAAGATCGTTCAGATTGGCCTGGAGAATATCGCTGATGCGTCCAAAAAGTGTCATCGGTTGCTCCAAAAGGTTTGCAGGAAATCGATGTGTTGACGCCTGCCATCACGCCGCCGGGTTGCTTGCTTCGGATAGCCCCTCCTCGCGCCGCTCCGGAAAGCCGTCTTGCCAGGTCACGGCCGAAACTCCTTCCACCGCCGAAGCGATTTGCGCCACGAGCTCCTCCGCCCGGGAGGCCGGCGCGCCGGTGAACTTGGCGAGATGGATCATCGAGACGAGCTCGCGAATCCAGGCGAGCGTTCCCATCAGGTCGTCGTACGAGCGGCGGCGCACCTCGTGCAAACGCTGGAGGTTTTTCCGCCGGGCTTGTTCGCTGAGAGCGCGGCGGTCGACCACAAGGGGGTCGGTCGCCGGGGATTCCGATCCCTCGGTGTCGGTGTGGGCCATAAGCGCGTCCATCTCCCGGATTCTGGCCGCTTGCAGGGCCAACGCCGTGCGGAGCTCGACCAGCCGGTCTTTCTCGCGCGAGAGCACGTTTTCGGCCCATCCATCAAGGCTCGATAGCGCGGTGTCGAGCTCGCGGTCAACCTGGGCGATGGCTTGGGCGATCGGGTCGGGCGCAGCGAGGCTGGTCGCCGGGGCCGCGCGCGATTTCTCCGGCCGCGAAAGCAGAATCGGCAGATAGAGCGGCCAGAACGCGGCGGCCAACGCAAGCTCGAACAAGCAGCGCCAGCCCCGATTTGCTTCGCCGCCAAGATAAACGGCTCCTGCCACGCCTGCGCCGGCAAGGCAGTACAATACCAGCGTTTCGCCGAGTCCCATCGTTTGAGCTCCCGCAGGTGTCAGGTGTGTGCCGCCAGGAAGTTCCACAGCACGTAGACCATAAGTGGTGTGACCGCCGTGTAGAGGGCGCACCACGCCAGCAGCAGCCTGCGCAAGAGACACGCCCGCGACTCGCGTCGCTCGTGGCAGATCGTGTCGCGCAGCGTCAGAAAGCCGTCGTACAACGTCCTGACGCCCCAAATGCCGGCGACAAACGGCAACGCGAGACCTAGCGCTACCGCAGCCAGCACAAGCTCGCGGGGAAACGGAAAGACGACAACCGCCAGCGCCGTTGCCACGTAGATCGGTAAGATGCCGAGCAGGGCCACGGCGGCCGATGCCATCCCCTTCATCGCGTGGCTAACGACGCCCATCACGCTGGTCCGCACGCCGGCCAGCAGACCGTAGAAGTAGAAGCTTGGCAGGCAGATGCCGTTGACCGCCACCAGGCCCAAGCAATAGGCCAAGAGCAGGTTGCCGATGGAGGCGTCGTTCCAGTGCGCGCGGGGGATGCCCGACGGCCAGAATCCCCACTTCTCGTGCACCGAGTTCAGCATCACGGTGGCGCCGACGCCGTAGACCGCAAAGCCGATCAGCCCCAAAGTCAGCAGCCGCGGCACGAACCGCCGCTGGCAACCGGGCCGCCGCAATAATTGTTCGAGTGCCGGGCGATCCTTTAACAAGAGATCCAGAAGCTGCATGAGCGAGAGATCATCCTCTGCAATCTCGGATTCACAGAGTTGCGCTTCGGTGCATGCTGGATCGTGCAACGTCATTTCACTTGCCAGAGTCGTTGCCATTTGAGTTCCTTCAGGAATGAGGTGAATCGTGGACGTTCGTTGATCACACGGTTAGCAATCCAAACACATAGGCCATCTGAAAGCCGATGGCGCACACGAGCAGGAGTATCCAACCCGGCCGTCGGCCCCGTGCCGGCTCCAAACGCTCGACGACGCGGCAGAAGACGTCGGCCATCGCGACGCCCACGCCCGTAAACACCAGGCAGTTCACCCCGGAAATCACCCGGCCGGCCCAACGGGGCGAGATCAGCTCTGCCGGCAGCGAAGGGATGGCGACGCTGAAGAACCAGTTGACGGGCACGGAAGCGATCAGGGCCAATCCGCCCCAGCTCACGGTGACGACCGCCGCCAGCAGCGTCGTACCGGGACGGAGCTTCGAGCCGGCAAGACTATTCAGGATGTAGAGGGCCGGCAGCGGGATGCCCCAGGCCAACCCCGCAGCGATCGTCAGCAGCAGCGACCTGTTCAACATCGTCGCCGGCCCGCCATGAATTCCCATGGTCAGCCCGTAGCAGAGCGTTCCCGCCAGTGCCGTGGTCATCAGTGCCAACCACACGGTCAGACGATACGGGGCGCCTTGCTGGTGCCAGGCGAGTGTAAATTCTTCCGGCTCGCGCAGCGACACGCCGATCGCCGCGATGCTGGCGCGGAGCGATTCACGCGACATGATCGAGATCCTCTTGAAAGGGATGCGTTTTTGAAAGCGACTCGGCGGCGCGCTCGTCAGCATGCAGACCGAAACAGGCCGGGCTTGTTAACCGACTCGCAAGGAAAAAAACGGAAGCCCTCACCGCGCGACCGGCTGCGCGGTTAACGGAACACCTCGGATGCGGTTGCAGACCAAGAGGGAACAGTCTCGGCCCGGCTCTATCGAGGTGGCTGTATGCAGTGGAGACGTTCTGTTGTCACCGATTGGGTGCAGCTTATCGGCCTGACGACGATCGCCACGGTCGTCACGGGTCGCCTGCCGGATTGGGCCAGGATGTGGCTGATCGCGGCCGGTCTCTATGGCGGGTTCAAGTGGTTGACCTGGCGACGGGCGATTCGTGACCAGAACGCTTCACGTCCGCCGCTCGTGCTTTCGCTGGCGTATCTGCTTCTTTGGCCGGGCATGAACGCGAGGAGATTCTTGTGGGGCCCGCTACCCCGGCGTCCGACGCGCGGGGACTGGCTGCGCGCGGCGGTCAACGTGGCCGCCGGGACCGGCATCCTCTGGCTCTTGGCATCCCAGCGAGTGTTTTCGCGTCCCTCGATCGTCGGCTGGACCGGCCTCCTGGGCATCGGTTTGGTGCTTCATTTCGGTTCGCTATCCCTGCTCTCGCTGGCCTGGCAGCGAGCCGGAGTTGACGCCCCGCCGATCATGCAGCGGCCGGCGACGGCCTGTTCGCTTGCCGATTTTTGGGGACGGCGCTGGAATACGGCCTTCCGGGATCTGGCGTTTGAGCTGATCTACCGCCCGTTAGCCCGCTCCTGGGGAGCACGCCCCGCGATGGCCGCAGTCTTTCTCTTCTCAGGCGTCGTGCACGATCTGGCCATCTCGCTCCCGGCGCGGGCCGGTTACGGCCTCCCCACGTTGTACTTCATCCTGCAGGCGATCGGCGTAGAGATCGAGCGATCGAATGTCGGCCGGCGATGGCATCTGCGAAACGGACCGCAAGGCTGGCTGTTTGCCGCTGCGTTGATCCTGGCGCCAGCCGGCCTGCTCTTCCACCCTCCTTTCGTCCGGCAAGTCGTCCTCCCCTTCTTGAACCTTTTTCGAGCCTGAAGCCTGGAAAGCAACATGAACAACGAGACTCTCTTATATGCTGGCGGCGCGATTCAACTCGGCATTCTTATCGCCAGCGCGCTCGTGCCCGGCACACTCAATTGGCGAAAGGAGCTGGGACAACTGCCTCGCCTTTCACGGCAGTTGATCTGGGTGCACGGCGGATACATTGTGCTCATCATCGCCGCGATGGGGCTGCTGTCGCTGTTTGAGGCCTCTCAGCTCGCCGAGGGGGACGTCCTTGCCCGGAGCATTTGCGCCTTCGTGGCCGTGTTCTGGTCCGCGCGATTGATTATCCAATGGGCGCTGTTCGATGCTCGCCCCTATCTGGCGAACCGAATGCTGCGGCTGGGATATCACGGTCTCACGCTGGCCTTCGCGTGCCTGACCGTCATTTACGGCTGGTTGGCGATCGGATGACAGCTCGTGAGTGCCGGGGCTATCCCAGTCCCTTCGGTACCAGCGGGAGGGAGCGAAGACGCGTGCCGGTGGCCGCGAAGATGGCGTTGCCGATGGCCGGAGCGATGGCGATGATCGGCGTTTCCCCCGCCCCGGCCGAGGGAAGGTCCTGGCGATTGACGAGCACGACTTCGATCGGGGGCACGTCGCGGAATCGCGGCACGCGATAGCCGGAGAAAGCCGGATTGCTGATCCGGCCGTCGGCGAACTTGATCTCCTCGTGCAGCGCGCCACCAAGCCCCATCACAATCGCCCCCTCAACCTGATTCTTCAGGTGCAGCGGATTGACGACCGCTCCGCATTCAAAGGCGGCGGCGACCCGCACCACCTGAAGCGCGCCGTTGCCGTTCGCGCGCACCTCGGCGCAGGTGGCGACATACGATCCTTTCTCCGTGCCGATCGCGATTCCGCGGCCATGACCAGCTTCGTCTTTGCGTGCGCCCCAGCCAAATGCGTCGGCGGCCGCCTCCATCACGGCTCGCAACCGATCGTCTTTGAGGTTCGCGCGGCGAAATTCCAGTGGGTCCATTCCGACGGCGCCGGCCAACTCGTCGATGTGGGTTTCGCGGGCAAACGTGTTGGCGGTGGCCGCCAGGGCGCGGTACGAGCCTTGCCGCAGCGGCGACTTCGTGGGCCGGAAGGCGATCCGCTGGTTCGGCACTTCGTAGGGTGAATTGATGGACGAACCACCCGAGTTGTAATTCGTGAATTCCCAGGCGATGAGTGTGCCATCCTTGCGGACGCCGCTGGCCACGTCGATCACGCCGGCCGGCCGAAAATAGGCCCAGGTAAACTCCTCCTCACGGGTCCAGACGAGCTTCACCGGTTTGCCGGCGGCCCTGGCGATCCTGGCCGCCTCCACCGCCATTTCGCCGCTGTGCTTGCCGCCGTAGCCCGAACCAGTGTCGGGCACGATCACCCGCACGCGGTCTTCCGCCAGGCCGAACGCCTGGGCCAGTTCGCCCCGCACGCCGAACGGCCTCTGCGTGCCGGTCCAGACCGTCAGCCTGCCGTCCGCCCATTCCGCGACCGCCGCCCGCGGCTCCAGCGGCGCGTGCGCGATATAAGCCACGGTGTAGGTTTGCTTGAGTTGGTGGTCGGCTGCCGCCAGTCCGTCTTCGATCGAGCCGACGTTGCGCCCTCCGAACCGCCCGCCGCCTCCGCCACCCCCTTGGCTTGTGTTGTCGCGCAGATAAGCGAATAGCTCCTCGCTGCTGGGCTGGGGCTTCGTCTTCCAGGTTGCATGGATCGCCTCCAGCGCGCGCTCGGCGGTCAACTCGTCGGGCGCCGCCAGGCCGACGAAGTCACCGTCGCGAAAGGCAACCACCCCCTCGACGGCCTGCGCGTCGCCCAGGTCGAGCGATTCGAGCGTCGCCTCGAAGGCGGCGGGCCTGAAAACCTTGCCGTAGAGCATGCCGGGGCGACTGATGTCGGAGGCGTACTTGTGTCGCCCGGTCACAAACTCCCGGCCGTCGACCTTCGACACCGACATACCGGCCACGGCCCATTTGTCGGCAGGAACGAGCGCTAGCTCGGCGGCGACCGATTTCACGAGCTGCTGGCCTTTGGTGAGTTGGCCGTAGCCGATGGCCGTGCCGGCGTGGGTGATCTTTCCGTCGGCCGCTTGCAACCGCCCTCGATCGGCTGCGGCAATCGCGAAATGTTCGGCCGCCAGATCGAGGAGCGCTTCGCGGGCCGCGGCGCCGACGCGAGCGAGCTGCCTGCCCATGTCGGGCGTGCTGCGGCTGCCGAATGTCCCCATATCGAAGGGCGTGCGTTCGGTGTCGGCCATCAGCATGCGAACCTTCTGGACCGGCGTCCGCAGCTCTTCCGCAACCGCCTGGGCCAACGATGTGCGGATGTTCTGCCCGACCTCGGCCTTGCCGGTGAAGACCGTCACCGCGTCGTCTTCGGCGACGTGCAACCAGGCGCCGATCTGCATCGGCCGCTGGCCTCCGCGAAAACCGCGGCGGCCGAAGCCCGATTCTTGCGCCTCGTCGCTCTCCACCAGGAGCAACACGGCCAGGCCGCAGCCTACCACCTCAAAGAAACGGCGGCGGTTCAATTCAAGGGTCAGGTCGAACTGATAGAGCGGCGCGGCGGACAACTCGTATCGTTCGGGCTCAAAAAGGGCGATTTCGTTCATGGCGTTGGACTCCGCAACCTTTCGGCCGCGAGCTGAATGGCGGCCAAGATTCGTCGATACGTTCCACAGCGACACAGGTTGCCGTTCATGGCATGGACGATTTCGGCCTCGGACGGCATAGGGTTAGTCCGTAACAGGGCGACGCCCGCCACAATCATCCCCGAAGTGCAATAACCGCACTGCAGGGCGTCGGCCTCGAGGAAGGCCTCTTGCACCGGGTGCAGCTTCCCGTTGCTTTCGATCCCCTCGATCGTGGTCACCTTGCGTGCGCCCACCTCTTCGAGCGAGGTCAGACAGGCGCGGGTCGGCACGCCATCAAGAAGCACCGTGCAGGCGCCGCACTGTCCCTCGCCGCAGCCGTATTTTGTGCCGGTCAGTTCCAGGTCGTCGCGAAGAACGCTGAGCAGCGTTCGTTGTCCGTTGGCGTCGAGCCGGCGACTCTCGCCGTTGACGTTGAGCTCGGTGACGTTGGAGTTCGAGTTGGAATTGGGCATCGTTTCCCTCTTGATATCACGCGCTGCCGGGCAGACAAAACCTGCGGGTATCTTCGGAACACGTTGACATAAGCCCCGTGCAGTGGCGACCTTTCCGATTTTGCAGCAGCCTAGGTCGGCCCCATGTCTGTCGAAATCGAGAACTACTTAACGTCGTATCTGAAGTGAGAATCTCTGTTACACCGGTTACTTAACGGGGCCACGTCTTGAAGCTCGCAGCCCACCTTGCGGCGCCAGGGTTTGTGGGTGGCGATGATGCCCCAAAGGTAACAACCGGCCAGCCAACCGAATGGCGGCGCGATGGTCATAAGACAAAGTGCCAGTAGTAAGGCTATGGCGCTCGAATCGACCAGGGGTTTGCCGAGGGCCACCAGCAATACCGTTGTGGGCAACGGGATGAACACAGCCAAAACCAGCCCGGAGAGCAGCCCAACGCGGCCCCCTCTTGCTCCGTACCGCGGCACCGTCTCGTAGCGCCATCGCGGCGAATCATGCGCATCCAGGGCGTGCTGCGAGACAATCGTCTTCGCCCTGTCGAGGTCGGCCATGCGGACCACGACTTGTACTTTCCGCCGCAACCGCTGCATTTCCCAGCCGATGCCTTCGGCCTCAAGCATCCGGGCGAGCCGCTCGACTTCAACAAGGCTATAGAACGCGGTGACCACAATCGGATCGTCGGGTCTCAACCCGGCGACGAGCGGTCCTTCCTCGGCACGCGGAACGCTGGTGTGCACAGCGTGGAGCACCGAGCGGATTTCTCTCTGTGTCCTGGGCGCCTTGCCCGACAGATCGGCCGCTGCCACGCCGAAGATCATGGCCGACGGCTTGAACGCGGGATGGGCGTCGGCCTGTGACGCCGGCTTGGTCTTATCGGCGGGCGCTTCGGCGTCGGCAGCGGGAGCATACTGGGCGAGCAGATACGAAAGCACGCGCAAGTAGGCCCGCGCCAGCCAGGGCCTCGGCCGCCCTTCGTCAAGCCGGTCCTGCCAGGCCACCAAACGCACGCGCCATTGCTCGACAAGCTGATGGCTGACCATGAGACGACCGCCCAGGTTCGAGGTGCTGGAGCAGGAGGTTCAATACGCCCAACGCAACCCGGCCAGTCAATATCCTACGGCAGGTGTGGAAGATCAAACAAGCTTGCATTAGGAAATCGCAACTCTCCCGTAGCGCTTTGTTCACGGCGGCGCCGACACCGGATTGCCGCTCAGGGGGCGCAGAAAATGGCAAAATGGATCGTTAGGCGTCACACGCGTGAGGGGTGGCACGGACCAGACTTCTGACTCGTCAAGGAACACGTGGATTTCGGCCGACGACCCGCGCCGGGCCAGGCCGAAATGCCATGACAATTTCCCATCCGCGTCATCGCGGGCTTCCAGAAAGAGCAAGGCCTCCGGATTGGTGCCCATAACAAAGGCGAACATCGCTCCGTCGCGAAGACCTCGCTTGGCGTCGTCGTAGCGGTGAGGGGCTGCACCAGCAGCCGCAGTTCTTCGCGCTGCGTGCCGGCGTCGAAGATCTGATGTGCGCGGAACCGCCTGGTCAACGCTTTGAACTGCCGCAGACGCACCGTGGCAGCCGACGCTGGCATCGGGGCGTCCGTCATGGCAGTCCAGTCGACGCCTGATGTGCGGGGCGTCCATTTGATGCCGGGGGCTCCCTCAAGTATCAGCGGGCGATCGGAGACGGCCGTCCAGGCGTGGCGATACACGCCGGCCGGTACATGGCGGCCGCAATATATCTCCAGGAGCGCCACGGGGCGTCCTTCGTGGCCGTAGGCCCATAAGGTTCCATCCGTGATCCCTCGATCGGCGCCGCTGAAATGCAGCAAGGGCTCCTTCACAAGCAGGTGCGGCTCAGCGTGGGCTTCGCCGGATTCCGTGAAGCTAAGCTTGGCGGCGAGCTGTCGCATCTCCGCAGTGCGCTGCGTCTGTTCCGCGGACTTGCCGGATACGGGGCTTTCAGGATCGGAGGACGGTTGCTCCTGGGCAGGTGCGTCAGGGAGGGCCGGCGAGAACACGATCGCCATAAGAACCGCTGACGCACGAAGCATAAACCCGCCCCGCAGATTGTCACATGTCCTTGGTTCGCGCCCGTGGCGGCATGGGGTCACCCTCAGCCGATTCGTCCTCGATTTCCTGCCGCCGCGTATAGAAGACCGTCCACGTCGGAAACGTGTTGGCGGGCGGCAGGCAAAACTCGGCCTTCCAAACCGTGGCTTCCCCGTATCTCAGAGTTACCCCACAGGTGGTCATGCGGGTCACGGAGTAGTTCCAGACCGATTTCGCGCCCGATTCGCGAGGCTCAAGCAGGATTAACACATCGGGATTGGTGCCGCCAGTAGTCAGGCCGAAGATGGCGCCTCGGAATTGTTTCGTTTCTGGGTCCGTATATTCAAAGATCGGTGCCGGGAGCAGACGCATTTCTTCGGTTTTGTCGGGCCCAACGTCGGTCAGAATCCTCGCCGAAAAGCCCCTCACCACCTCGCGCGCGGCGAGGCGCTGCGCGCTGCTCCTGGCAGGTACGTCGGGAGCACTGGGTAGCGGCCGAAAATCGACACCCGGCGATGTGGAGCGATATTCGCGGCTCTCGTCCCATTGAACGGTGAGCAAGCCCTCCGAGACCGAGGTGAACAAAGTGGCCCACTGGGGTCGGCCGCGGTCCATGGCTTCGATCTTTTCAAAGGCCACGGGCCGCCCGCCGTCGGTCCAGACCCACATGGTTGCGTCGAGAAAACGCCGCGGCTGGTCGTCGTAGCGAAAAACGGGTGCCTCGAGGAGTTGCGGCTTGCGCTCATTCTCCTGGTAGTGCACGTTCGTTTTCTGCGCAAGCTGCCGCATCTGTTCAAGAAGGCGCTCTCGGCGCTTCTCCCCCTGTTTCTCACCACCCTTTGGCGGATCCGCGGCCCTGGAGACTGGTCCAGCCGCAAACACCATGAGGGAGACGAGAACGATCAGCCGCGTTCCTGATTTTAGCCGCGGGCAGCAGGAACCAGGATCGGCCTTGGGTATGGGAGCTACCACAACCGCGAAGAGCCTTCTGCTTGATGCGGACATGAGACCGCCCTGCTCTTTTCCAAGAGGAAGCAGTACGGAAGACCGGCCTCGCCTTAACCTCCGAGGCGCGTGCTTCTGCAGTCGACTGCCAAGCTAAGATAAGCGGCGCGGAGGGTCAAGCATGCAAAGGCGTCGGCGGCGCCCACCTTTGAAGTTATAGTGGTTAGGCTTCCTTGGATGACCCATGACGATCAACAAAAAGGCTGAAGATCTCGACGAAGGAGAATCAGGCAGCCGTATTCCGCTTCAGCCGGTTCGCCGCTTCCGGCTTCGCTTTTTTATCTGGCTCGCGCTGTGTGCCCTCGCGCTCATCGGCACCACCGGTCCCGGACCCAAGTTCGCTTTTTGCCTATCGATGGGCCTGCTATTAGGGAGCTTTCCGCAAGCGTATCTGCGGGAGGGCGCATTTCATCGTGAGCTTTTTGTGATCTTCTTTCGCGTGCAACAGAAACGCTGGAAACTCTCTCGTTTCGTGCAGATCGAAATCGACGTGGAAGAAAGTCCATTCGACAGTATGGCGAACGTATTTAAATTGGGCGAATTGCTCAATCGGATCTGGGGCCTGTTTGACGCGTGCGTCCCCTGGCTGGGCGGCGACTACAAAATCTATTTGCGCGGCGCGTCCGGCAAACGGGTGCTTGCCTGGCAAGGAAGCAACGACGAGCAGTTTCAAGGAAACCTCGACCTGCTTGGCCGCACCAGCGGGTTGAAGGTCGAGCGGCGCTAACGCTGGTGAGATGATCGCAGGGTTCTGTCCACCGCCGATTGGGTCGAGCTATTCGTCGCCGGCGGAACGACGTCTGGCGAGAAGACGTCGATTCCTCTAGCTTCGACCGATTCGTTCCTGCGCGTGCGACTGACGTTGCAATTCTTTGATGTTTGTCCGTCGAAAGATGATGAGGGGCGACTTCCTGTCGCGGGCGAGCGGAAGCTAAAATGAGACCTTTGCTTCCCTGAGCGGGTTCGATCCATGCACGATGCCAGCTTGCCTTTGAGATCTCCTTTCCGCCGTTTCATGCCGATCCTCGCCGCGCTCGCGGGCTGCCTGCCGCCGGCTCAAGCGGCCCTCGCGGCAGAAGACTGGGCCGACCCGCGGCTGACCATGACCGAGGGATTGGCGATCTGGTTCGACGCGGCGCGTTTGAACGACGCCCGACGGGCCAACCACCTGACGCCCCTGGCGGCGGGAAGCCCGGTCGACACCTGGTTCGACGCCTCGGGCAACCAGCGACACGTGCTCCAGGCCGACGATTCGCTTCGTCCGACTTTCGAGTCGGCCGACGGCTACGCCGCCGTCCGGTTCGACGGTGAGCGACAGTTTCTGGCACGCGAGGCCTTGGCCAGCGAGTTTCGCGAACTGACGGTGTTCCTTGTCGCCACGCCGTTTTCCAACCTGGGCGACTTCCGCGGCCTGCTGGCGATCAACAAAACCGGGGTGAACGACTACGTCAGCGGCCTGACGATCGATCAAGGGCCGGGATCAACCGTCCGCTTTCAATCGCTCAACGTCGAAGGGGCCGGTTTCGGTGGGGCGATGAACCTGCTGCGCGGGGCGGCGGAATTCGGCCTGATGCAGCGCCTTTGTGTAACGTCGCGAGCGGGTCCGGGCGGCACGCGGCTGTTCGCCAGCGGCAAACCGGCCGGCGAGCGAGACCGTGGCCCGTCGACGCTGTTTATGGATCACCTCACCGTCGGTGCCCGGTACTACACCAACGGCGGCCCGGCCCAGGTGCGGGGGTTCTTTGACGGCGACCTGGTGGAACTGCTTGTTTACAACCGCTCGCTCGACGATGCCCAGCGACAGGCGGTCGAGAGCTACCTGGAAGGGAAATACGGAGAACCGCGAAAGGTGGCCATTCCGCATCGCCCCGGAGAAGGCAAGCCGCTGGTGCGCGTGGCCGATCCGCCCGCCGTGCAGTTCTTCGTTCCCGGCTTCAGCGTCAAAGAGATCCCCGTCGAGCTGACCAACGTCAACAATGTTCTTTACCGCGACGACGGCAAGCTGGTCGCCTTGGCCTACAACGGCAACATCTACCTCCTCTCGGACAGTGACGGCGACGGGCTGGAAGACAAGGTCGAGCTCTTCTGGGACAACCGGGGCCGCATCCGCTCGCCCATCGGCATGGCGCTGACGCCACCCGGATACCGTCACGGCCGCGGCGTGTTCGTGGCCGCCAAGGGGAAATGCTCGTTGATCGTCGCGGGCGACGGCGGAGATAAGGCCGACAAGGAGGTCGTCGTGGCCGACGGCTGGGAGGAGCTTCCGCACGGTGTCGACGCCCTGGGCGTGGCCTTCGACGAACGCGACGGTAGCGTCTATTTCGGACTGGGGACGGCCTCCTACACCGAGCCTTACCTGCTCGACTCCCAAGGGCGCAGCCAATATCGACTGACCGGTCAGCGTGGCACGATCCTCCGCGTGAAGCCCGATTTTTCCGACCGTGAAATCTTCTGCACGGGCGTCCGTTTTTCCGTCGGTTTGCGATTCAACCGCGCGGGCGATCTGTTCTGCACCGATCAGGAAGGTGGCACCTGGCTCGCCAACGGCAACCCATTCGACGAACTGCTGCACCTGGAGCGCGGGCGGCACTACGGCTTTCCGCCTCGCCACCCGCGGCACCTGCCCGACGTGGTCGACGAGCCAAGTGTGTGCGATTACACGCCCCAGCACCAATCGACGTGCGGCTTCGCGTTCAACGAGCCGGTCGGCGGCGGGCCCTTGTTCGGCCCGGAATGGTGGAAGTCGGACGCCCTGGTCACCGGCTATTCGCGCGGCAAGCTCTATCGCACGAAGCTGGCGAAAACTCCGGCGGGATACGTGGCGCAAAACCAACTCATCGCCTCGGCCAACATGCTCTCGGCTGACGCCTGCCTGTCGCCCACCGGCGATTTGGTGCTGGCCGTGCACAGCGGCGAGCCCGACTGGGGAAGTGGCCCGGACGGAAAAGGGAAGTTGTTCAAAATCGGCTACGCCCGACGCGAGTTGGCGCAGCCGGCGCTCGTCTGGGCGCAGGGGCCGCGCGAAGTGCGGGTCGCCTTCGATCGGCCGCTGAGCGCGGAGCATCTGCGCGAGTTGCGGGCGGCCTCGATCGAGTTTGGCAAGTACGTCTCGGCGGGGGACCGATTTGAATGTCACTGGCCGGGCTACCAGGTAGTCCACGCGCAGCAACGCTCGCCTCGCTTCGAACTGCCTGTGGTGAGCACGCAAGTTTCGGCCGATCGACGGACGGTGTTTTTGCACACGGCGCCGCATCCACATGTGGCCGGCTATGCGCTCACCTTGCCCGGACTGGGGCGAACGGAGACGGTCACCGACGACCCACGGGAGCGCCCGCAAGTCGGCGAGACCGACCTGAAGTACGACCTCTGCGGAGTCAGCGCCGACTGGCAGCCCAAGTCGAAAGGAGAAGGCTCGCAGGCGTGGTTGCCGCATCTCGATCTTGCCGTGGCGCGTCAGTTCACGGCACCCAGCGCCGACCACGAGCAATTCTGGCGGCAAGCGGAAAGGCCCGGAACGATGGCGCTACGCACCAAGCTCAATCTATTCGACCTGCTTCGTCCCGCCGTGCAGCCGGGCTCGACGCTCGACTACTCGTTGCCCGAGGAGGAAGCAACGCTGGTGCTGCGCTCGCCCGCCCCGATGCGCGTGGTCGCGGACGGAAAGCCGATCGCCGTCGAACAAGACGGCGAGGCGGCGAACGTGGCCCGGATCGTCGTCAAGGCCCGGCGAGACCAACCGCTGTCGCTGCAAGTCGTCCTGGAGACCGGCGACGGGCTAGAACTCTCGGCGTCCTACTTCACGCGCGAAGACGCGCGGCCACGAGCGCTGCCGCTCGCGAGGCTGCTGCTTCCTTGGGCCTCCGTCACGTCCGACGCCGGGCCCGGCATCGAGCGGGAGGAAACGCCAGAACTGGCGGGAGGAAACTGGGAGCGAGGTCGGAAGGTGTTCTTCAGTGCCGAGGCCGCTTGCGCCAAGTGTCACCAGGTCGGCACGGCCGGCGGGGCGATCGGGCCGAATCTCTCGAACCTGCCGCGCCGCGATTATGCGTCGGTGCTGCGCGACATCAGCCTGCCCAGCGCCGCGATCAACCCCGACTATATTTCGCACGTGCTGGCCCTGGACGATGGCCGGGTGCTCACCGGCACCATTCGCACCGTCGAAGGCCGGCTACTCGTGAGCGACACCCGGGGCGAGGTCACGAGCGTCGAGCCGAGCGAAATCGAGGCGCTGCAAACCTCGGCCGTTTCGATCATGCCCGAGGGCCTGCCGGCCCGCCTTGGGACCGACCGGCTCAAAGACCTGCTGACGTTCTTGCTCACCGAGCCGCCGACGATGCCCGACTACGGCGGGCAAACCCCGCCTGAGCCGCGCGACAGGCACGAGATCGACGCCGTGCTGGCCGGCGCCAGCGAGCCTGCCGCCCAGCCGCGGCCGATTCACGTCGTGCTCGTGGCGGGTCAAAAGGATCACGGTCCGGGTGAGCACGATTATCCGGCCTGGCTCAAAATGTTCAGCAGGCTGCTGGCGATGGCGGAGGGGGTGCGCGTCACGACCGCCATGGACTGGCCGGCGGCCGCCGACTGGAAGACGGCGGACGCGGTCGTCTTCTATCAGCACGGAACATGGACGGCCGAGCGGGCCCGCGACGTCGACGCCTACCTGACTCGCGGGGGTGGACTGACCTACATCCACTGGGCCGTGGACGGCGGCAGCGACGCCCCCGGGTTTGCCAAACGGATCGGACTGGCCTGGCAAGGGGGATCAAAATTCCGCCACGGGCCGCTCGATCTCGATTTTCGTCCAGGCAAGTCACATCCCGTCGCCCGCAATTTCGAATTTTTGCACCTGCACGACGAGAGCTACTGGGCCCTGGCGGGAGATCGCGGGCAAATCCGGCTGTTGGCTAGCGGCGTGGAAGAGGGGGAGCCGCAGCCCTTGTTCTGGACGATGGAACCGGCCGCCGGGCGCGTTTTTGTTTCGATCCCGGGCCACTATTCCTGGACCTTCGACGATCCTCTGTATCGCATCCTGCTGCTGCGCGGCATCGCCTGGAGCGCGAAAGAGCCGGTAGACCGGCTGAACGCCCTAGCGACACCGGGGGCGCGGATCAAACCGTGAACCCGGATCATTCTCGGACTCCGTGCGTAAGCGAGAGAAGTCGCATCGCGGCCCTCGTTTTACGCTTGGGGTTAGTGTGGGCGCTTGCCGTTCTCGTTTAACGGCCCGGGCGATTAGAATATCGCGACTCTATTGACACACGGGGGCAAGTCCGGCCGGTATCTAACCACGGTGTCGCATGAATTCGTTTCGACTGACAACGCTGGTCGGCATCGCCGTCTGTTTGCTGTTCACGCTGAAGGCGGCCGACGGGAATACGCCTTTGCCCTCTCCGGCCAAGCCCGGGCGATTTACGCTCACGATCAAGTCCGACGACAAGAAGTTCGAGCGGGCCGCGCAGGTGCACGTGCCGCGAGGGTACACGCCCGGCTCCAAACCTCCGCTCGTGCTGGCCCTGCACGGGGCTGGCGGCAACGGCAACGGCATCCTGGACGCCGACGGCTGGGCCGACAAGGCCGACAAGGAAGGATTTGTCGTGGTGGCGCCCGAGGGGCTGCCGGCGAGGCCCGCCGTCGCCCCCAACTTTCGCACGAATCCGCAAGTGTGGAACTCCGGACAACTGCGGGCCGGTTCGCCGAGAGCGGCGGTCGACGACGTGGCCTTCGTGCGGCAGCTTTTGGACGAGTTGCTCGAAAAGATTCCCTACGACGAGCGCCGCGTCTTCTGCACCGGTCACAGCAACGGCGGCGGCATGACGCTCCGCCTGGGCGCCGAACTTTCCGAGCGGTTCACCGCCATCGGCACCGTGGCGGGCATGCTCGCTCTGAGCGATCCGCAGCCCAAGAAGCCGCTCCCCACCCTCTATATCCTCGGCACCAAGGATCCGCTCATGCCGATCGACGGCGGGACCGTCAAACTGCCCTGGGGCGCGCGAGAGAATCCGCCAGTCGGTGAGCCGCTGGCCGTCTGGGCCGCGGCGCTCGGCTGCCAGACGGAGCCGGAAACGGTTTCGGAGAAGAACGGCGTGAAGACCGTGGAATACCCTTCGAAAAGTGGTGGGCCGAAGCTCGTCGTCATGTACCTCGAAGGTCACGGCCACCACTGGCCCGGCGGCGCCCGCACCTTGCCCGAAGGCATGATCGGCCCCATCACCACCAAGCTCGGCGGGACCGATGCCCTGTGGGACTTCTTTCAGAAAAGTGCCTCGGCTGCGGCTGATTGAAGTCGCCAGCGTTCGCCCTCTCGTTAAAATGGAGGCGGGACCGATACAGGAGCGTGGTATGCCGAGAGGTGAGATTTCCCGCCGACGCTGGCTGGGCCTGAGCGCCGGCGCGATGGGCTTTTCGCTTGCCGAGTTGCTGCGCCTGCGGCGAAGTGAGGCGGCCGGCGGTTCGATCAGCCCCGGCAGGGCAAAGTCGTGCATCGTGCTCTACTGCTGGGGCGGCGTGAGCCACATCGACACCTGGGATCCGAAGCCGGAGGCTCCGGCGGAGGTGCGCGGTGAATTCTCGCCCATTGCGACCGCCACGCCGGGCATCCACCTCGGCGAACACATGCCGCTGGTGGCCCGCATCACCGATCGGCTGGCGATCATCCGCTCGATCCACCACAACTCGACGTTTCACGGCCGGGGCATGTACTGGAACATGACCGGGCACGCGTCGCCGAACGCCGAGCAATTTACCAACCTCTCGCCGTCGCCAACCGACTGGCCGAACCTGGGAGCCATGATCGCGCGGCTGCGCTCCGCGCCCGAGGGTATGCCGCCGTTCGTGCAGATGCCGTACTTCCTGGTGGACAACAAGACGCGGCAAGCGGGAGACACGGCGGGCTGGTTGGGGCGGCGGTACGACGCGGTCTACGTACGGCCCGGCCGCGGCAAGCCGTATGGCGGCGTTTCGCCCGACATCGGCGACACGACGTTTACCCCTGCCGAGGGCATCGACGCCGACCGCTTCGGGCGCCGGCAGAACCTGGCCGGCTTGCTCGCGGCACAAGAGCCGCCGGCCGAGGCGGGCAACGTTCGCGCCTACGCGGGTTTCCGGCAGATGGCCGTCGACATGCTCAGCAACCCCAAGGTGCGCGGCGCGTTCGACCTGGAAAAGGAGTCGGCCACGACGCACGAAGCCTACGGGGACCACATCTGCGGTCAAAGTGCGCTGCTGGCCCGCCGGCTCGTGGAGCAGGGTGTGCCGGCCGTCACGGTCGTCTGCGCAGCGGGCGATCTGAACGGAGCCGCGGGCGACAACTGGGATACCCACGGCGACAACTTCAATCGGCTCAAGCGAGACCTGCTCCCACCGATGGAGCGCGCGAGCTTCGCGCTGGTGAACGATCTGGCCGAGCGCGGCCTCTTGGACGAAACGTTAGTCGTCTGGCTGACCGAATTTGGCCGCACACCGAAGATCGCCCCGTCGAACGCGGGCCGCGACCACTATCCGTTCTGTTACTCGGTGGCGCTCGCCGGCGGCGGCGTGCGTGGCGGACAAGTCTACGGCCGTTCCGACCGACTCGGCGCGGCGCCGCTCGACCTGCCCTGCAGTCCGGCCGATTTGCACGCCACGATCTTTCACGCTCTGGGCATCTCGCCCGAAACACGCCTCAGCGACGGCCTAGGCCGCGTCGTTCCGATTTCCGACGGAACGGTCTTGCCGGTGTTTGGGTAGCGCCCTGCTGACGCCCTTTCAGGGCTACGGTGCTCGATACGGGATTTGCAACCCAGGGCGTTGCCCTGGACTGATGACTTACGCCGCTTCGCGGCTATGGGGCTGCTGCTTGAATCGTCTGGAGGAGGCCACCGGTCACGTGTCGATGATTCCTATTCCAGCCGCTGATACAGCGGGAGGTGGCGGTAATAGACCTCCAACATCAAGAGACGAATCGACGTGGCGTAAAGCCGCCCGCCCGACTGTTCCCAGGGGTCGCGGGGGTCCCAGGTGCCGGCCATGTGCCCGTCGCGGATCTGCGTTGATACGAGCAGACCGCGGAGCCTCTCGTTCCAGGCGGTCCAGTAATCGCCCTGCATGTGATACATGACCTGCGTGGCGTAGTACCAATAGTAGCTCGACTCCTGGCCGGCTTGCGGCAGGCGCTCGAGGAGGAATTTGGCCCCGGCCAACACGGCCGGGTCGTTGCGGCGGCTCCCCAGGAACTGACGGCAGAGCAGACCCTCGGCCGTCATCGCCGGGCTGGCGCCGGGACCCTGGTAGCCGAACGTACCCAGCGAGCCGCCCGTCCCAGCGGCGCGATCGAGCCACTTGCCGGCCAGATCGAGGGCACTTTTGGGCACGTTCAGGCCGGCCATTTCACCACTCTTCAACGCCATCACTTGCCAGCCGAGCACCGACGTGTCACCCGATTCCCCCGGCTGATAACGCCAGCCTCCCGTTCCCTGGTTTTGTGCCGCGACGACGAAATCGAGCGCTCGCTGGGCCGGCTGCCGGATTCGTTCGTCCTGCGTCATCCCATACGCTTCGCAAAGCGCGATCGTGGCGATGGCGTGGGCGTACATGAAGGCGATCGACGGCGGATCGTCAAACAGGTTGCCATCGGGTTTCTGCCGCGCGATAAGCCACTGGACCGCCTGACCGACGGCCGCCTGGTATTCGCCGGCCGCGTGGGTGTGGCCGCTGGCGAGGAATGGCAACAGGCCCAAGCCCGTAGCTGCAGTGTCCGACTGGGTGCTACCTGGCCCGCTGGTATCCGGCAGTTTCTTCTCCGGCGGGTCGAGCTGGTGCAAGCTCCAGCGGCCGTTGGCGTGCTGGTGCGCGACGAGCCACTGCAAGCCCCGTCGAACCGCTTGTTCCGTTTCTTCGTTGCCTCCCACCAGGTCGATGAACTCGCGGCGCGTGTCCCCCTGCCGCAAGGCGAACATGGCCTGCATGCCGACATTGTCCTCGGCAAACAGCACGGGCCTGGCACGGGCCGAGGGGCGCTGCAGTTGCGAGGCCAGCGGACTCGTCGAGGGTGTGGCGTCGACGCGCCTCGTGGCCAGCGTTCCGATCTGCAAATCGGCCGTTCGCCGTGGGCCGCCAACGTCGGCTAGCTCAAGAGCGTCTGGGTCAGGAACGTCGCCCGGGGTGGGGGGACTTGCCGTCGACCGCACGAGTTCGACCTCTTCTTCGAGCTGCGCCTCTTGGGGCATAGCGACGGCCCGCGGGATCTCGCCCTCGGGCTCGATTTGCGCCGCCCGCAGCGGCGCGGGAGTCCGCGGCGCCAGCTCACGCTCGGCGGCCGGCTTGCTGGGTGACGGTACAAAGATGAGCCGCTCGGCCGGCAGGCGCCGGGCCATTTCAAAATCGAGCGTCGGCGCGGGGCTCTCGGCATGCAGGGGCACATTGGTCGGCTCGGTCACCTGCCGGACAAGCTCTGGCGTCTCGACCGTTTCCACGCTCTTCAAATCTGCCACCTTCTCGTAGGCCTGCTCGCCCGGAGAATGCGACTGGTGCAGATTGTCGTCGAACATCCTCATCGCCACGTCGCTCACGCGTATCTCCTCGACGCGTTTTACAATCTCTTGGCTGAGCGGGACGAGGATCATCAGCCAGAGCACGACGGCGTGCAGGAGCAGACTCGCAGCCAGAAACCGCAGAAGCACCGCCCCCCGCCGCAGCCAGTCGCCGCCGTAATAGACGAGGCCCACGAGGGCCGCGAAAAACAGCGCGGCGAGGAGCGCTTGACGCCAGACGGCCAGCAACGCTTGCCAACGGCTCGTGTCCCAGACGACGAGCCGCTGAACTTCGGCCTGCTTGCTGCTGTGCAGGACGGTCGCTTTGCTGCCGTCGGCACGGGCGAAGATCAAGCGAAAGCCGTCGTGCCACGCGGCCGGGTCGGTTTCGTTGGCGGACGTGTTGATTGCACCCCCCAGACCCTCGACCACCGCCAGGGGATCGGAGAGCCGCCAGCGGTAGAGATCAAAGCCGCTGGCACCGTGGCCGGTGGGCCGATCGGAAGCGAAATACATCAGGCCGTCGTCGTCCGTCAGGCAGGGAGATCGCTCGTTGTGAGGCGAATTTGCGACCGCCAACGCGGTGACAGCGGTGAAGCTTCGCCCCGCTGCGCTTCGTTGGACCACATAAAGATCGGTCGTGGCATCGGCCGTCGCCCGGTCGGAAGCAAAGTAGAGCCCCAGGCCGTCGGCGGTCAGTGCCGGATCGAATTCGTTGCCGGGTGTGTTGATCGCGTCGCCGAGGTTTTTGGGTACTCCCCAACCGCTCTTCCTTCGGTTGCAGACGTAGAGGTCGAACCCGCCCTTTCCACCGCGGCGGTTCGACGCCAGCACAAGCTGCCCTCCGTCGGCCGTGACCGCCACGCCTTCTTCGTCCCAGGGCGTGTTCAACTCGGTGACCGGCTCGGCTTTTTCCCAGCGGCCGTCGCCCCGTCGGCAGCGATAGATGTCAGCGTCTCCGTCCGCCCGCCGCAACGTGAAGTAGAGCGTGCGATCCTGGTCGGCCAGGCAGGGATGGCTGATTTCGTCGCGCTGTTCGCGGCGGGGTAGAAGCTCGGCCAGGGCTTCGCTCGGTTGCCACGCATACTGCGTCGTCGGAGCCGCCGGGTCCGCCAGCCAGCGGTGTTGGCCATCGAGCGTCGCGATCGCGTCGATCCGTCGCGGCCGTGCCCAGTCGGCCAACGCGACCCCGCACGCCAGCACGAGCAACAGGGGCCAGTGACGTAACTTCAGGCGAGGCATCGGCAATACGCTTGTCCGCGGGCTGAGCCGTTCATTTCTCTTGCAACACCGCCACGCGGTAGTTGGTGATGCCGGCGCGGTTGCAGAGTCCCATGACTCGCACACCCGCTCGCCAGGCGGCGTCGGCGTCGCCGCGGATCAGCACCGCTTGGGTGCCCGGGTTTTTGAGGCTCGCCTCCTCAAGCAGGGCCGCGAGCTGCTCTTCGGTCAGCGTCTGCTGTATGACGACGTACTGGCCGTCGCGAGTCACGTTGACGACGAGCTCTTGCGGCGGCATCGACAAGGGCTCGGCCTGGACGACTTCGGGCAGGTTCGCCGTCAGCTCCCGTTCTTCCTGGTCGAAGCGCGTCGCGCAGAGGAAGAAGATCAAGAGCAGAAACACCATATCGATGACGGGCGTCATGTTCGGCCCGTCGAGTTCGGCGTCGGTTTCGGGAAGTCGCATATTCGTTGAAGCGGCTGGTGTTACCCCATCAGCGGGTTGGAGCCGGTCGGCCTCGTCGTGCGCTGGCCGGCTTGCGCCAGCACGGGCAACGTGTCGTTCATTAGATCCCCGATCTCACGCACGAACCGCTCGCCGCGACTATTAAGATAGGCGGCGCAAAGCAACGCGGGGATGGCAATCAAAAGTCCCGCCACGGTCGTCTCCAAGGCCAAATAGATCCCCTCGGCGAGCAACTCCGCTTTGCCCAACCCGGCCTGGCTGGCGATGCGGAACGCTTCCAGCATGCCCACGACGGTGCCCAGCAGGCCGATCAGGGGCGCAACGTTCGCGGTGACCGAGAGCGGGCGAACGCGGGCCCGCAGCTCGGCCATCTCCCGAGCCAGCGCGTCTTCCAGCCCCTTCTCGATTTCAGCCAGCGGTCGGCCGGCCCGAAGCAACCCCACCCGCAACACGCTGGCTAGCGGAGACGGGTTCTGTTCACAGAGGGCCTGATATCTGTCGACGCGATGATCGCCCGATCGATTGTGCTCTTCCAGGCGGCGCACGAGATTGGGCGGCGCGATCTTGCCACGTGTAAGGTTGGTCAACCGCTCGAGGGCCACCGCCGCAGCGACCAGCGATATCAGGCCCAGAAAGCTCATGAAGGCGATATTCAGCGGCCCACCGGCCACGATCATCTCCCACAGACTGCCGGGAGGCGTCTTGGCGGACGCCATCGAAGCCAGGTGCGCTTCGCTTGTGCTGGCTGGTCCGGCCGCGTCATCGGCACGAACCGCTGGCAGATCGAAACCATAGAGGCACCCGGTCACGATGAATACCGAGGCGAGTCGCCATGTCGTGCGGCCTGCCGCGTTTGAGTGTGGAGTTTGCATGGGCTTGTGTGCTGTCGCGGTCGTAGTTGCGTTCACTTCTTGATACTTGCCAGCAGTTTTGCCGCATCCGCGGCCTTGGGGTGATTCGGGTATTTCTTGATCAGCGTTTCAAACATGTCGCGAGCTTTGGCCAGGTTTTTGAGTTCGACGAGCGAGCGGCCCGCCTCCAGGTATCCGAGGACCTGCCACTCTTCATACGGATAGCCGAGCGCGGCCGTCAGATAGTGCTCGACCGCCTCGTCGTACTTCTTCTCGCGGAAGGCGCACTCGCCGATCATGAAGCGGCTCTTGGCCGCCGTCTCGGTGTCGGTCTCTTTGGTCACCTGTTCGTAAGTTCGTCTGGCCTCGGGCAACTTGTCTTGATTCTGCTGCGCCCAGCCGAGTCCGTAGCGGGCCTCGTTCACCTGCTCGAATTTGGGAAACTGGTTGACCAGCGTCTGATAGTGGCCCTCGCTTGCCGACCACTGGGTCAGCCGGGCGGCGCAGTCGCCGGCCCGGTAGAGGGCACGGGCCAGGTACTTCTCGTTCCTCTGGCCGATCGACTGGTTGAACCTTTCTAGCGCCGGGCCGTACTGCTGCTGGCGATAAAGCGATTCGCCAGCCAGGTAGGTGGCGTCGCCCACGAGTTTTCCCGCGGGGAACGCCTCGATCTGCGACCGAAACACGGCCGCCGCCGGCGAAAACTCTCCGGCCTGGTAGCGGGTCCAGCCGAGCTTGAATTGCAGCTTCTCCTGCAAGTCAGCCGCCTTTGCCTGCTGGCGACCCCGCTCATAGGCGTCGGCGGCTTGCGGCCATTCCTTGTTGGACTCATGGTACTCGCCGACGCGAAACCAGGCGTCGGCCGCGAGCCCGCTGGCGGGAAATTTCTGGGCCAGCGTTCGCCAGGCGTCGGCGGCGGCACGGTCCTGTTTGGCCTCCGACAGCGCAAAACCCAGCTCGTAGTACGCCTCTTCGCCACGCGGGTAGTTGGGCGCTTCCTCGACCAACCGCTTGAGCGTCTCGGCCGCCTGGTCGGGCCGTTTCAGGGCAAGTTGGCAGAGAGCGACCGCGTAGCGGGCGTCGGGCACATCGGACGCCGGGGGGCTGCCCGCAAGAAACGCCTGCAGGTCGGCCAGCGCGGGCGCGTATTGCTTCAGCCGCTGCTGCGCCAACCCGCGCGCGTATCGCGCCCGGCCGGCCACCTCGCTGGACGAGAAACGCTCGACCACGATGTTCAACGCCGAGACCGCGCCCGCAAAATCGTCTTTGGCGAACTTTGCCTTCCCGATGCCGTAGGCGGCGGGCGCGGCGAAAGGGCTGCCGGCAAACTCGTTCAACACCTGCTCGAAGTGCCGGATCGCGTCGTCATATTTCTTCTGCTGCTCGGCGATTTCGCCCAGGCCATACAGAGCCTGTGCCCGATAAGGGCTCTTGGGCTGGGTGACGACGAGCCGGTTCCACTCGCCGGCCGCCTCGTCGAGCTTGTGGTCCATTCTCAGGCTGCCGCCCAAGGCCAGCAACACTTCGTCGGCGTGCGGCCAGTCCGGTTTGACTCTCAGCGATTCGCGAAAGGCGGCGACCGCTTGTGGCGGCCGCCCGGCGTCGTGTTGCGCCCGGCCGAGGGTGAACTGGGCCTCGGCCAGCAGGTCCGGATCGGAAAGCTGTGGCAGGCTCTCCGAAAGGTAGGCGATGGCCGGATCGAGCTTCTTCTGTAGATAAAGACAAAGACCGATCCGCACCCGGCTGGCTGGGACATGGCGATGCTTGGGGAATCTTTCCACAATCTGCCGATAGAGCGATTCGGCCTTGGCCACCTGCGGCAGCGGGTCGACCGCTTCCCCCGCGAGCACGAGGCTCTCGGCGGCGACGAACATTACTTCCGGCACAAGCGGATCCGTTTGATATCGGGCGTTTTCCAAGAAAGCGGTCGCTTGTCGATGGGCTTCGGCGTGCTCGCCCACCGTTAGGGCCGCCAGGCCGCCCATGTAGGCCGCCTGCGGCGCTAAATCGTGCCCGGCGTTCTGCTCGGCGAATTGCCGATAGAGGGTGACCGTCTCCTTGCGGCGTTCGGGCATCTCGTAGAGAACGTCGATGCGGCCCAGCCTGAGCGACGGCAAGAAGCGGCTTTGCGGATACGATTGAATGGCCTTATCGAGCTCGGCCAAGGCGGCCGGAACCTGATTGAGCTTCACCAGCGTCTTGGCAAGCCAATAAGCTGCTTCGGGCGCGGCATCGCCGGCGGACGCTACGGCGGCGGCCAACGTCTGTTGCGCCTGAGGATAGGCCTGCTGCTCGCAGAGAAGCTTGCCGGCCGCCCCCTGCGCGGCGCCGATGTATTTGCTCTTGGGAAACCGGCCGGGCAGGTTGTTGTACAGAGAGAGCGCCGAGCCGGCGTCCTTTTGTTCTGCCAGGCACTGGGCTTGGCGCAGCAGCGCCAGGTCGGCCAGCGCGAAGTCGGTCGCTGCGGCCGCCTGCGACAGCACTTGGGCCGCGTCGCCGTATTTTTTCAGCCCCATCAGCGACAGGCCGAGTCGCAGTCGTGCCTCGTTGGTCTGAGGGTCCTGGGCGTGCGTGGACAGGAACGCTTGGAAAGTCGCCGCGGCGGCGCCGTCCTGTCCGGCTTCCTGTTGGGCGACCCCGAGTGCGAACCGAGCGTGAGGCAACAGGTCGCTGTTGGGATAGGTGCCGATCAGCTTTTCGTAGAGGTCGGCGGCCGGCTGTGTCTGACCGGCCGCATACAAGGCTTCCGCTTGATAAAACAGCGCTGGGGGAAGGTGCTTGCTCTGCGGATAGTTCGCCGCGACTTGAGCAAAGCCGTCGGCGGCCGCCTTGAGCTCGTCGGCCTTCTTCGATTTCAAGCCGATCTGGTACAGGGCGAGCGCCAGGTTGAACTGGGCGGCGTCCCGATCCTTGAAATTGGGGAAGGCCCCCAGCAGGTTGCGGTAGGCGGCCGCGGCCTTGTCGGCCTCCCCCATCTCAAGCTGGCAGGTCGCCAGGTGGTAGTGGGCGCGGTCCAGCCGACTATCGTTGCGATACGTCTCGACAAACTTTTGCCAGCGTGCGGCTGCCTGTGGGAAGAGCTGCTTGTTCTCGAATCCTACGGCCACCGCGTAGTCGCGCGTGGCCGCGTTGTCGGGCTTTGTCTCTTGGGCTTCGGCGGCGGAAAACGCCAGGAGAACGGCCATCGCCCGCGCGGCTGAATTCAGCAGCCGCGCCCGGAGGCGCTCTCCTTTTGTCATACGAACCTCCTGTCGGGCGACAGACCGTGGTCATCTTCGCGCTGCCGAGAAAAGTTGTCAAGTTTCTGCGAGGTGGGGTAGTGTCCCAAGATCTGCGTTGCCGCCAGCCTGTCAAATCGAAACCGGGAAATCGGGTCGGTTTTTAAGCGGTGCCTGAAAAGCAGGCAGAGCCGAGCGGAACTGAAACCGTCGGCTCATGGTGGGTATTTACCGAGGCTGTTTTGGTCTATATGTCGTCGGCTGTTCCGATTCTGCCACATCATCCGTGAAGTTAAGCACCAACTGAAACACCTTGCCTTCCGAATGATTCTCGTTGAAGCTGTCAACGTCAATCTTTAACTGACGACAATCACCAACGATTTGCGACCGCCGCTGCTGGAAGGCTGCGTGCATGTAGTCGGACGTTGTCGTCGGCTCCCGCACATCGGCCCAGAGTACCTTCTGCTCTTCGCCCAATACGGTTTTTGAAGCGTGAAACGTCCGAACATGCCGGCCCTGCGGATCGGTGTGATATTGCTCACGGAAGGCGCGGGCAAAGTCCCTCTTGCAGAGCTGCTTGCGTAGGTCGCCGCCCCGATTCCACAGACCGCTGGTCATCGCAAAGTTCGCCAGCGCATCTAGGTCATATGGCAACTTGCCGCCCTGTTCTTCATATTGCCGAGCGATGTCAAGCATCGCCTCGTTACCGTGTTTTTTGACAAGCGACTTCATTGTGTCTCCGTCAAATACCGGGGTGATGGCCCCAACCATCCGTCATTGAAACTTGGGTTAGCAACTCGCGCACTGGAACCAGCATTTCCCGAAGATGCGTGTATGGCAGCGCCCCCCTGTGGTGGAGCTGGCCGATAACGATGCCGGGATGAATCTGATGCAGGTTTGAAAACTGAATGACCTTGGCCCGCGAAAAGCGATGATGGTGGCGGTCAACGAACGAGCTGATTACGTCATCTGGAATCAGAAACCTTGCTGCTTCGCGATCGGCCCGCAACTCCGCTGGCACGACGCTTGAAGTCCCGATTTTCGCTGCACCAACGAGGTCGTCGTCTACGCTTCCATCCCCGTGGACTACGTGTCGTACTTCATGGGCCAGCGTGTGCCAGAAGCCGTCGATTCGATCGTACCGAAGCGATACCGCGATCACCGGCCTATCTTCATCAAGCCAAATAACGGCACCGTCTATCTTCGTTTTTGGAAGATGCTGTACGACAACAAAGCGAATGCCCATGTCAGCCAACACCTTTGGGACATGCCGCACTTCCTGCTCAGATACAGTCAGGCGATGCAACGCGTCTAGGTGATCGCAGACCTTTGATCTGTCGAACGTCTTAGCATGCACGGCCTCGCCGAGCTGCCTCGCTCGAAACAGCCATGCGAACTGGGAAGGATTAAGCGACTCATACGATGCTGACATTCGCGCCGCTGCACTAAGAGCCGGGCGTCGGTCTAGTGAATCCGTTTTGAAAAAACGCAGTAACTCACGCTCGATTGCCGCCGGTTCAGACGTGTCCTTGATCCAGTTGCGCTTCGCCATGTCTTTCACTGGGGCGAATTCAAATAGGCGTGACCGCTCGGCAACTTCTTCTTTGGCCGTGCTTTCCAAGGCAAGTCGATAGGCACCCTCTAGGTTCACCCAAAGCTCTGGCGATGTACCGAAAGCGGCAGCCAACTCCTGCGCCGTCTGCGCGGTAATGGCAACCTTTCCTAGAATGATCTGGTTGATGGTGCGTAGTGGGCGACCAAGGATCTCTGCCAAGTCTTCTTGGGTCCAGCTCCGCGACTCCAATTCATCGCGAATATACTCGCCCGGCGGGAACAATTCGCGTTCTGCAATCTCGCTCATGCGACACCGGGATATGGGTTAGTGGTAATCTTCGATGGCTACGACCACGACGACGTTTTTGGGGTTCGCCTGCTTAAGTTCCAGGATGAGCCTCCACTGCTGATTTATCCGCATCGAGTGTTGATGGCTGCGGCTTCCCTTGAGCTTTTCAAAGTTGAGGGATCGCATAGCCCGGAAGTCCCTTTCGTCTTTGGCGGCACGAATGAACCGCATCACCTTGTGATAGCCAGCGACGATCGCTGCTGAGAACCCAGCATTGAAACCGGCTTCGGTTTCAAGTCGCTCAAGTTCTTGGCTAAGGTGCTCGACTTCCATTTGCTCATAGCCGTAGGACTCCGATTCCCACCCAAGACGAAATATAGGGGCTCTCGACTCAAAAGTCAATCGTCATTTTGAGGCTTAGACTCAAATCCTCAAACAAGATTGCGAACCTTCCTCATGGCAGATGGTCTTTCCGGTCTTACTCATTCCCTATCAGAGCTTGAGAACGGAAGCCACGATGCGACATTAGCTGGAGAGAAGACCAAAAGCGATAGGAGTGTTCTAGACAAACCTCTTGCCGCTCTCTGGCCAACGCTCACCACGCAACGGGACGATGCGCTGCACTTCGCTGCGCACGGGCGCAGTTGCGCACCCATTTTCTGGAGGCTTCAATCAATGGCACAGGTTTCACCGTTCCACAGCACTCAGAATCCAGGCGTTTATCACGTCTGTTCTAACTGCACCGAGGGGAACAACATCGAAAAGCAGTATCTCAAGCAGGGCACGGGAGGCGGAAGCCTCTGTGTCCACTGCGCCAAACTGCAAAAAGAAAAGAAGTGCTAGGCGGTCGGACGAAAGCCGTGGTTCACCTGTGGCGCCGGCGCCAATCGTCGGCAGTGATCTGAAATCAAATCGCCGAGTTCGGCCAAGCTGACTCCCCACTTTTCCGCCAAGTGGCAGAAGGTTAGACCGGCATAATGGATTTCAAAGCAAAGGATCTCTCCGAAGCTGCCACCGCAACCGGTAGGCTGCGATTGGTACTGCGATTCGATGGTTCGACGCATTTGCTCAATGCGTGGCTCCTCAATCGTCATTCCTTAGCACCACAGAGGGACAACAAAAAAGCCCGGACCAGTAATCACTGGCCGGGCTTCCCTTTTGGCTCGGTTGTGACGCCTGAGCCGATCAGTGTGCGCAGCTTTTGCGCCCAGGCGTCACGTCCGAATTATCGGGCCGTGCGGCTTGGGGGTCAATATCCCAGCATCCTGCGCGGTAGAATAGGCGCCATGGAAGAGAACCCGTACAAGTCGCCACGGTCACCAGTCAAACGGCGGAACGACAAGCGCCACAAACGCGGCTACCCGGCACTAATCGCATGTCTGTCCCTGGCGGGCGCCATCGGCTTGTTGGCTGGCATCACCTTGAGCGAAGTGGTTGGCTGCCTGCCTAATTTCCCGGCACAGCGCTAGGCAGCCCTTACCCGGTTTTTCCTTGACGGTTTCTCAGCAACGCAGGTGTTGGGACACTACCCGAGGTGGTGCCCTCTCCCTGCGGGAGAGGGTTAGGGTGAGGGCGGCTTGCCTGACGAACCGACGTGAACCCGCCGTTTCGTTTAAGGGTGGCTCGACGGTATGTCTTCGAGGTCTGAGCACGTAGTATCGCAAACCGCCCTCACCCCAGCCCTCTCCCAAAGGGAGAGAAAGAACGCCCGCCAGTCTGCGCCCGGGTCAGCGGGCTACGCGCTGGCATGTCACCGACCGCCGCGTTAACCTTGAGAGGTGTGTCCCTATGGCCGCCGATCGCCGCGGCCCTTGCCTCCGACAACCTTGAGAGAATTCGATGCGCTCTTGTGTGCTTGTTCCGCTTATCGCAGTCGTTTGCGCCAACCTTCCTTCGCGCTCCGTCGCCGCCGAAGCGGACAAGCCCGAGACGCCTGCCGGGCATTCGCTCCACGGCGAAGTCTTTAACGAAGGACCGCGGCAAAAAGCCTACCTGATGGGCAACACGGGCAACGTCACCCTGAAGGTCACGACGAAGGTGCCGGAGGCGCAGAAGTTTTTCGACCAGGGACTCGGTCAACTCCATGGATTCTGGTACTTCGAAGCCGAGCGGTCGTTCCGGCAGGCGGCGGCCCTCGACCCGGACTGCGCGATGGCTTATTGGGGTATGGCCATGGCCAACCGAGAGAACCATAAACGTGGCCGGGGGTTCATTGCCGAGGCCGTGAAACGCAAAGCGGCCGTTTCGCAGCGAGAGGCAGCCTGGATCGAGGCGCTCGACCAATATCTGGCGTCTGGGCCGGACAACAAACCCCGCGACGATCAAGAGCGGCGCCGGCAATACGTCCGGGCGCTGGAGGCCATGGTCCACGATCATCCTGAAGAGGTCGAAGCCAGGGCCATGCTGGCGCTGATGATTTGGGAGAACAGCAGCCGAGGCATACCGATCTCCAGCCACGAGGCCGTCGCTTCGCTCTTGCGGGAAGTGCACGCCGCCAACCCCATGCACCCGGCCCACCATTACGTGATCCACCTGTGGGACGGCGAGAAACCGGCCTGGGCCCTGCCGTCCGCAGCGCGGTGCGGCCAGGCGGCGCCCGGCATCGCCCACATGTGGCACATGCCGGGACACACCTACAGCCGCGTCGAGCGCTACGTCGACGCGGTCTGGCAACAAGAAGCCTCGGCCCGCGTTGACCACGCCCACATGATTCGCGACCGGGTGATGCCCGACCAGATCCACAACTACGCGCACAACAACGACTGGCTGGTTGAAAACCTGACGTTCGTCGGCCGCGTTCGCGACGCCGTCGAGCTGGCCAAGAACCTGGCGGAGCTGCCTCGGCACCCCAAGTACAACACGCTGGGCGGTTCGGGAAGCAACAAACTCGGCCGCCACCGCCTGCTGGCGATCCTGCCTCAATTCGAACTCTGGGACGAGCTGGTGCGCCTGGCCCAGACGCCCACGCTTGAACTCACCGACATCGAAGACGAGCAGTTGCGATACCGCCGCGCGGTCGGCGCGGCGCTGATCGCCACGGGCGACCTGATTCGGGCCAAGTCTCACATCGCGGCCTTGCAGGAGCTGCAGGCCAAGGTGAAAGGTGAACAGGAGAAAGCGGCAGCCGACGCCGAAGCGAAGGCCAAGGCCGAGAAGAAGCCCGACGACCAGGTGGCGAAGGCCCGCAACGACGCGGCCGGCGGGTTCAAGCATCGACTGGACACGATCGAGGGCGCCCTTGGGGAACTGCACGGACATTGGGCGCTCGCGGGGGGCGATCTGAATGCGGCCATCACGCATTTCGAGAAAGTGAATAGCGTGGGCAAGGAGTTTCTCTCGCGCGTCTACCGGCAGTCGGGCAACACGGCCAAGGCCGAACAGCTCGCCCGCGAGGCGGTCAACGGGGGAAGGAACCGTGTCCTTCCGCTGGCCAACCTGATCGAGATCCTCCATCAGTGCGGCAAGACGACGGAAGCCGCCGACGAGTTTCGCAAGCTGCAAGCCATGTCGGCCTTTATCGACCGCGACATCCCCATCTTCAAGCGGCTCGACGAGCTGGCGCCGAAGCTCGGGTTGTCGGCCGACTGGCGGCAGCCTTATCAGCCGGCGACCGACGTGGGGCAGCGGCCCGATCTGGCCAGCCTGGGCCCCTTCCGCTGGCAGCCGTCACCGGCGCCGGAGTGGACTTTGCCCGACGCCCAAGGGGATAGCATACCGCTTGCCGGCTATCGCGGTCGGCCGATCGTGTTGATCTTCTACCTAGGCTTCGGCTGCCTGCACTGCGTCGAGCAGCTCAACACATTCGGCCCGATGCAGAGTGAATTCGCCGCCCTTGGAATCGACCTGATCGCCGTCAGCACCGACGACGTCGAGGCCCTGCGCCGCTCCGTCGAGTCGCGCGCCCAGGCAGGCATGCCTCCCCTGCCGATTAACCTCCTGTCGGGAAGCGACCTTTCGGTCTTCAAGAGCTATCGCGCATACGACGATTTCGAGAATCTGCCGCTGCACGGGACTTTCCTGATTGACAAGGACGGGCTCGTGCGCTGGCAAGACATCAGTTACGAGCCGTTCACCGACGCGAAGTTCTTGCTGGAAGAAGCGAAAAGGCTGTTGAACTTGCGTTGACGCTTTGCAACCCACAACCCTCGCCGCGTCTGGTTGCGGTGTAGGCACGGCCGCACACAGGCCTGCGTCCGGGGCGAAACGAAGCTCAGCCATCTTGTTCGAGCACGGTTGGCACCGGTATGGCAGGCGTCGGCTTCGGGCTCTCGCGATCGATCAGCTTCAAAAGCAGCGGCAGGATGAGAAGGTTGCCAACCAGGCCGCCGAACATCGTCAAGCCGACAAGCACGCCAAAATAGATGGTCGGCACAAAGCGGCTCAACGCCAGGGCGCTGAAGCCGACGATCAGCGCCAACGTCGAAAAGACCATCGCCCGCCCGACGCTCTGGTGGACCAGGTGCAACGATTCGCCCGTCGAGAGGCCGTCTTCGCGGTGCCGCCGGTAGGCGGTGATGTAGTGAATCGAAGAGTCGACCGCCAGTCCCATCGAGACGCTGGCGATCATCGCCGCCCCCATGTTGATCCTCAGCCGCAGCCAGCCCATCAGCCCGGTGACAATCAGAATCGGCAGGGCGTTGGGAATAAGCGTCACCAGCGCCACCGGCAGGCTGCGAAAGGCCGCCAGCATCATGGCGAAAATCGCGGCTGAGGCGACGCCGAACGTCAGCCACTGGTCGCGGGTGGTGCTTTCGATGAGCTTCGTCAAGAGGACGAAGAACCCAGTCACCTCGGCTTCGGGGAAAACCTCGCGGCTGATGCGCCGCACCTGCTCGACGAGGGCCTGCTTCTGCTGCGACGGTTGCCGCTCTTTGGCCCGCAGCATGATGCGCAGGTAGAGGCGGTTGTCGGTTAGGGGGTCGCGGCCGTAGAGGGCCTGCACGATGGGGACGGTTCGGGCGGTCGCCGCCAGCGTCGGCTCAAGCTGCCTGGCGGCGAGCGCCTTGCCGAGGGGAACAACGTCGAGCGCGTCGACGGCGCTGAGCACCTTCGTCAGGCCCGGTTCCGTCACGCCGGCCTCATTCACGACGTTGATTTCGCTGCGCAGCCGTTCTTCGAGCCGGCCGACCGCCTCGATGAATCCCGCCGTGTTTTCCGGCGGCACGGGCACGATCACGTCCCACACGCCGGCGCCCCCCAGGCGCGACTCCACGAATTCGTAGGACCGCACAATGGGGCTCGACTGGCGGAAATTCTTCGTGAAGTCGGTCTCGACCTCCAGGCGTCCCATGCCCAGGCAACAGGCGAGCGACAGGACGCTGATCGCGGAGGCCAGCAGCATCGGCCGCCGCTCGATCGAGTTTGCCAGGTGGCGCAACCCCAGGTCGAGGCTTTGTTCGCCCCAAGCGCGGCGCGGGTCGGCGTCGAATCGCCCCGCGAGCGACAGGCCGGGAACAACCAGGGCGATGCTCACCAGCGCCAACAGAGACCCGACGAGCATCATCAACCCAAAGTCGTGGACCGGGCCGACTCGCGACACCATCAGCGCGCCGAATCCGGCCGCGTCGGTGGCGCAGGCCCAGAAAATCGGCGCGGCCAGCCGGTCGCCTGCCAGCTCGAGCGCTTCTTGCGGCGACAGGCCTTCCGTGCGGTATTCGCGGAAACTGATCACCAGGTGCAAAACCGTGGCCACGCCGATGACCGTGACGATGGCCCAGAGCATTGAGCTGACCAGACTCAGATGCAGGTGGCTGGCGACCAGGGCGGCCTGGGTCCAGACGAGCGCCGTTCCCACGACCGCCATGGGCACCACCACCCAACGCAGGCTGCGGAAGCAGACCACGATCGTCAGCATCAGCAGCACGGTTGAGACGGCCCCCAGCAATTCCCCATCCGTTTCCAGGAAGCGGAATCCGTCGACGACCATCACCGGCTCGCCCGTGAGGACGCCGCCGGTTATCTGGGTCTCGATCTGCCGCCGCAGCAGATCGACCGTTTGCATGCGGGGGACGCGCGCCTCGTGCTCCGGCACCAGGACGCAAACGATGCCGGCCGTCTGGCGGTCCGCGCCGATGGTGTAGCCTTCGCTCAGTTCCAGCAGCCGCTCCTTGAACGGGGCCAGAAGGGGCGAGGTCAGGAATTGCCGCACCGTCGAGAGGCTGAAGGCTTGCTTGACGCCCGGCACGTTTGACAGTTCGTCCGTGATTTTCTCCAGCTTTGTCAGGCCGGCCGAGGTCAAAAGGTCGGCGTCGACGTAGGCGGCCAGCGCCACTTCGTCGCCTCCAAACGTCCGTTTCAGTTTGCGAAACGGCTCCAGGACCGGATCATCCGGGGCGAACATGTTTTCGATCGAGCGATCGAACGCCAGCCGCTGGGAAGGAAAGTAGGCCACGACCGTCGCCGCCAAGGCGGCGAGAAGGAACGGCCAGCGGAAGCGAATCAGGATTTGCGCGAGGGAGCGAGTCGCCCGATGACCGTTCGTCATTTGGATCCTTGTTTCGGGATGATCGTTCCCCTTTTGGCGGTGTCTGAAAATGTTGTGACGCGGGTGGCGGCAGTTTACCATAGCGGCGGCCGCGCAGTGTGCGGCGGCCTGACGAGCATTATCGTACGGATCATAGGATACCCATGAATCGCGTCCCCGCTCTTGCCCTGCTGTTGGCGATGAACTGGCATTTGCCCCGGCTGGAGGCCGACGATCCGCCGCTCGACGCGCGCCGGCCGATCGAGGTCCTCGACACGGTTTTCACCGAAGAAATGACCTGGATGGAAGTGCGCGACGCCATCGCGGCTGGTAAGACCACTGTCATCGTGGCGACCGGGGGAGTGGAGCAGAACGGCCCCTACTTGGCCACCGGCAAGCACAACTACATCTTGCGAGCCACCACGCAGGCCATCGCCCGCCGGCTGGGCAACGCGCTGGTCGCCCCCATCGTCCCCTTTGTGCCAGAGGGGGATATCGATCCGCCCACGCAGCACATGCGCTACCCCGGCACGATCAGCGTGAGCGAGGCGACCTTTGAAGCCCTCCTGCTCGATATCTGTGGCAGCTTGCGAACGAACGGCTTCAAAAACATCGTCCTCTTGGGGGACAGCGGCGGCAACCAGGCCGGCATGAAGCGGGTGGCCGAGCAGCTCAATGACCGCTGGGAGGTCAGCGGTCCGCGTGTCCATTTCATTGCCGAATACTACGACTACGACGAAGTCGCCGGGTGGCTCGAGAAAGAGGGGCTGCACCAGGTGCCCGAGGGGTACCACGACGACCTGGCCGTAACGGCCATCTTGATGACCGTCGATCCGAACCTGGTGCGGATGAAGGAGCGCGGTGCCGCAGGCAAGTTCTCGATCAACGGGGTAGAGCTTGCGCCGGCCGCCAAGACGATCGAACTCGGCAAGCGGATCGTCGACTTTCGCGCGAGCTCCACCGTTCGCGCGATCGAGCGAGCCATCGGCCCCTAACGGCAGAGCTTCGAACTCAGTCGTTTAACCGGTAGCCCACGGCGCCCGCGAAGGTGGAACGGTTTGGAGCCTATCAGGGAACCGGCATCGTGCCCGGATTTCCGGCCTGAAAACGCGATGCGAGCGACCGGTCATGGCATGCCGGATGCACCCCGGGGATTGCGACGCCACGTAACCGCTCGGTACCCACATGTCGCTGACCGAATATCGCCGCAAGCGCCGTTTCGACGAAACGCCTGAACCCGCGGGAAAGCCCAGGCGGAAAGGTACGACCCCCAAAACCCAAGCCCTGCGGCTCGTCGTGCAGAAGCATGACGCGAGGAGACTCCATTACGACTTCCGGCTCGAGCTCGACGGAGTGCTCAAGAGTTGGGCGGTGCCCAAGGGGCCGAGCTACGATCCCAGGGAGAAACGGCTGGCGGTCGAGGTGGAGGACCACCCACTCGAATACGCCGACTTTGAAGGAACCATTCCGGAGGGCGAATATGGGGCGGGGGCCGTGGCAGTCTGGGACGAGGGAACCTGGCATCCCGAAGGCGATCCGCACCAGGGGTATCGCGAAGGCAAGCTTAAGTTTCAGCTCGACGGCCGGAAGCTCAAGGGCCGCTGGACGCTCGTCCGCATGCAACATCGACCCGGCGAGCGCGCGACTAATTGGCTCTTGATCAAGGAGCGGGACGAGTTGGCCCGCCCGCTCGAAGAATATGATGTGACCGCGGCTGAGCCCAACAGCGTCGTCAGCGGCCGCACGCTGGAGGAGATCGCCAGCGATAACGACCGCGTGTGGCATACCAATCGCGGTGCAGGAGCGACGAAAAAAAACGCTCAAAAAAAATCGGCCGGCGGGCAGAAAACGACGTCACCGCCACGCGGCAAGCGTCGACGAGACGGAAAGCTGCCCGGTAAATCGGCGGCGATGCCGAAGGCCACCCGCTTGCAGTTCGCCAGCCTGGCAAAAAGCCCCCCAGACGGCTTGCAGTGGCTGCATGAGATCAAGTTCGACGGCTATCGCATCCTCTGTCGGGTCGAAAAGGGCAAGACGCAACTCATCACCCGCGGCGACCAGGACTGGACGGACCGGATGCCGAGAATCGCCGCGGCCGCACCGAGATTGCCCGTCGAGCGGGCCATTCTCGACGGCGAAGTCGTGGCTCTGGAACCCAGCGGCGTGAGCAGCTTCCAGAGACTGCAAAACGCCTTCAACGAAAGGCGGGCAAACGAGCTGATTTACTTCGCTTTCGACGTCTTGTATCTCGACGGGCACGACCTGCGCGACGTGCCGCTCGAACAGCGCAAGGAAATCCTGGCAGACTTGCTCGACCACAACAGCTCTGTCGGCCCGATCCGCTACACCGAGCACGTCGACGGGCACGGCAAGCAGTGTTTCATCGAGTCGTGCCGGATGGGCCTGGAGGGCATCATCTCCAAGCGGCGCGATCGGCCTTACGTCGGCGGGCGCAGTTACGATTGGCTCAAATCCAAATGCGTCCGCCGAGAGGAATTCGTGATCGGCGGCTTCACCGAACCCGAAGGCGGGCGACAAGGTCTGGGGGCTTTGCTCATCGGCTCTCACGATGCTTCCGGGAAATTAAAGTATGCCGGCAAGGTGGGGACCGGCTTCACCGATAAGACGCTCGTCGACTTGCGCAAACGTCTGGAACAACTGGAACAGAGGGAATCGCCGTTCAGCGATCTTCGGGTGCGGCCGCGGAAGACTCATTGGGTCGAGCCCGAGCTCGTGTGCCAGGTGGAGTTCTCAAGCTGGACGGACGACGGAAGGCTCCGTCATCCGTCGTTCCAGGGCTTGCGAGAGGACAAGCCGGCGGAGAGCGTCCGACGCGAAGAGCCACAGGAATTCGACGGCAAGGCAATGAAGTCGACGGGCCGGACCAAGGGGCGCCCGGCGACTCGCGCCGCCAGGCAGCGCCCCACGAAATCGAAATCGAAAGAGCGGCAAGCGGAAGAGCTCGATCCGGGCACCGTGGCCGGCGTGCGGCTCACCAACCCAGGCCGGATCCTCTACCCGGAGCGAGGAGTGACCAAGCTGGCACTGGCGTCGTTCTACGTCCGGATCGCCGACTGGATGCTGCCGCATGTCGCCGGGCGGCCCTTAAGTTTGCTGCGTTGCCCGGAAGGCCGCCACCACACCTGTTTCTTTCAGAAGCACTTGGGACCGGGCGCGCCCGATGTTCTCGAGCGGGTTCAAATCCTGGAAAAAGGGAAACCTGCCGAGTATGCCGCGCTGCACGATGTCGCGGGGCTCGTGGCCTTGGTGCAGATGGGAATCCTGGAGATTCATGTGTGGGGATGCCGGGCCGACGACGTCGAGCGCCCGGACCGCCTCGTGTTTGACCTCGACCCGGCGCCAGACGCCGACTGGGACGCCGTGGTTCAGGCCGCCTACCGCGTGCGCGACGCGCTGGGTGCATTCGATCTGGAATCGTTCGTAAAGACCACGGGCGGTAAAGGTCTGCACGTCGTGGCGCCGATTCAGCGCCGGCATGAATGGTCCGAAGTCAAGGCATTCTCGAAGTCGCTCGCCGAGCAAATTGCTCGCGAATCGCCCGAGCTCTACACGATCAACCCGCTCAAAGCGCGGCGGGTGGGGAAAGTGTTCATCGACTATCTGCGAAACGAACGCGGCGCCACGGCCGTTGCCGCCTATTCGACCCGCGCCCGCGAAGGCGCGCCTGTCTCCGTCCCTGTCGAGTGGCGCGAACTTGGCCGCCTTACGGGCGGCCACTTCACCGTCGAGAATCTTCCAGCACGTCTAGCCAGGCTCAAGCACGACCCCTGGGCAGAACTGTCGACGCTCCGGCAGTCGATCACGAGCGCCGCGATAAAAGCGGTTACCCGGCGGTAGTGAGGATTATTCGCCGGCCACATAAACCCGAAGCGTAAAGGAGGGACAACCACGTTCCCTCGCTTACGCTTTCTGATGTTGCGCAACTCTGGGATAATTGAAGGTGAAGGCACCGTTTCGCAATGGGCCTTACAAGCTGGCTTGCCAGCGTGAACCGCCCTCACCCCAGTCCCCTCCCGATCGGAGAGAGCGTGGGTTAGCCACGCCAGCCGGCGGGTCGGCCGACGAAGGGATTGGTGTCCTTTTCGTCGCCGATCGTCGTGTCGGGGCCGTGGCCGGAGTGCACGATGGTGTCGTCGGGAAGCGTGAAAAGTTTCTGATGAATCCCCTTGGCGAGGGCCTCAAAACTTCCCCCCGGCAAATCGGTGCGGCCGATACTGCCAGCGAACAAGACGTCACCGCCGAAGACATGCATCGGATGGTGGTCCTTCCAGACGAACACGACGTGTCCCACCGAATGACCCGGAATTTCGTAGACGTCGAACACGAAGCCGGCAGCCTCGTAGCGGTCGCCGTCGGCTAGCTCGACGTCGGCGGGAGGGCTGGTTAGCGAAAACCCATAGCCGGCCGACAGATTCAGCGCGGGGTTCGTCAGCTTGGGGGCGTCGTTGTGGCCGATGACGAGCGGAGCATTGGGCCAGCGCTCCTTCATGGCGGCGTTACCCGCGATGTGGTCGGCGTGGCCATGCGTGATGAGAATCGCCGCCGGCGTCAGACCGTTTTCGTCGACCGCCCGGATGAGTTTTTGGGGCTCCAGGCCGGGGTCGATGACGAGGCAGTCGTGGCGCCCATTCCGCCAGGCCAGGTAGCTGTTCTGGCCAAACGGCATCGATAAAACGCTTATCAGCCGGAAATCTTCGGAATCCACAAACTGATCTCCCCGCCGTGAAAGACATTGGGTAGTTTAGGCCAACCGTAATTGCCGCCGTTAAAAGCGGCGAGATGGCGAGTATTGTAAATTTCGACCACCACCCTGGCGATAGATACCAATGCCGCCGGGAAGGAAACTGTGCCGTTGCCATCGAGACCGTCGCCCTAACCATTTCCCGCATGGGGTGATGGAGCGATCGAGACCCTGCCGCCGATGCACGACGGACTGATCGGGCACACCGCTTGCTACTACGGGGGCCTGAAAAGGCGAAGCACGCGGTGCGGGCGGGCATCAAGCGCGCAGGCTTGGAAGCCGTGAGCGCAGGATAAAGGAGGATCGACCGATGCGGATATCCACGTCGAGCGTGCGACTTACTGTGGCTCTGGCGTTGATCGGTGGTGGTTTATGGGTCGCGCCGCTTTGGGGCCAGGCGCCAGCTTCGACGGAACGCTCGGTGTACGATCGGCGCACGCCGACGAAAGCTGCCTCGTCGGCTTCGGCTTCGCAGCCTCGCCGGCTACCTGCGACGGGCCCGGCGGACGAGCGTCCGCTTGCCAAGCCGCGTCGCGCGAAGGGCTACCTTTCACAGGGCTTTGCTGACACGCAGGCCGCGACGCAAGGGGCGAGTTCAAATGTTGCGGCAGATCCGGCTCACGCTCCGGCCCGTGCAGCCGCGAGAACGTTGACGCCTACCGCGGTGACTCCCCGACCGTCGGCCATGACGCGGGCCACTGCCGCGCCGAACCGAGGCGTCGTGCCGGCGTTTTTCCCCGCGCCCATCGGCGTGGGCGAGGCACCTAAACCGGTCGACGTGGCGGCCACGAGCAGCCACCAGATCGCCATGCAACTCAACGCCACGGCCCCTGGCGAGCATCCGCTCGAGCCAGCAGTACGTTGGGCCAAAGCGTGCATGCAGAAGATGGAGTCCATCAAGGACTACTCCGCTACGATGGCCAAGCGTGAGCGTATCGATGGCACGCTCTGCGACTACGAATACATGTTCGTCAAGGTGCGGCACGAGCCCTTCAGCGTCTACGTGTCGTTCCGTGCGCCGGCTCGCGTGAAGGGGCAGGAGGCGATCTACGTCAAGGGCCAGAACGACGGCAACCTTCTAGGCCACGCTAACGGCATGCGTAAGATTTTTGGAACGGTTCCGCTGAAGCCGGATAGCATGCTGGCCATGGCGGGCAACCGCTATCCGATCACCGAGATGGGAATCAGAAGGCTCACTGAGCGGCTGATCGAAGTGGGCGAGCACGACGCCAAGTTCGGTGAGTGCGAAGTGAAGGCGATCCCGAATACAAAGATCAACGGCCGCGAGTGCGTCTGTCTCCAGGTCTTGCATCCGGTGCCGCGGAAAGACTTCACTTTCCACAAGGCGAAGGTCTACGTCGACAGCCAGCTTAACGTGCCCGTGCGATACGAGGCTTATGACTGGCCGCACGAAGCGGGCGGCGATCCGCTGCTCATGGAAGAATACACCTACGTCGATTTGAAGCTCAACAACGGCTTCACCGACTACGACTTCGACGTGGCCAATCCGGCCTACCAGTTCAAATAGTCGGGTAGAGCACGACCCACCTAATAACTGGCCCCGACGTTTCGCGGCGAAAAGGGCGGTCGGGCTGCGACCGCCTCTCTGTCACGGAGCGTCGGGGCCGCGTTCTGACTCGCCCCCGCTTCAGATCGCCGTCACCTCGTCGGGCGCGCCTCACCCCATTAGAGCTTTAAAAAGCGCGCTTTTCTTCGAGCCAGCGGGCGCGCAGCAGGTTGCCGTGGCGCTGAGGCGACTCGATCTGGCGGTAGACTGAAACGGCGTCCTCGGTCTGATCCAGGGCCTCTTCCGCGCGGGCCAGATTGTAGAGGGCCCCCGCCCGCCAGGGGCTATTGACGTCGACGTCGATCGTACGCTTGGCAAAATAATCGGCGGCCGTCGTGTAATTCTGACTCTCAAAAGCGATCAGGCCGAGCCAATAGCTGGCGTTGTGCTTGGCCATGGGCGCCAGTTGGCTGAAGCGATTCGCCGCCTGCCGCCATTCGTCGTTCGTGATCTTGCCCCGCAAATCGGCCCTTTCCTCCTGCAGAATGGCGGGACCACGCGCGAGCTCCGACTCGGACGGTCGAGAAACCTGATAATACCGCATCGCGCCCTCCTCGCCCGAAAACTCTCCGAGCAGGTGCAGAACCCGCCCCTTCCACAACGCGGGAACCATCACCACCTTTTTTTTCACTTCTCTGGGAAACGGCACGACGAAGGGCTCGAACTCGGCCGCGAGCCGCTGTTTGCCCTTTAAGCCAAGCCGGGCCTGCGCGGCCAGCCGCTCGTAGGGAAGCGCCCAGACTCGGGCGTCGGCGACGTGCTTGCACTGCCGCAGGCTGTCGGCCAGAGAGGCCGCGTCGACCGAGAGCACGACCTTCTGCTCGCCCGCCAGTTGAGACTCCAGCAGGGCCATGCGTTGCGACAGATACATGGGTGACGCTTCGATCATCGCCGTCACAGCCTGCAGGCGCGCCGACGTCATTTCGTAGGGGTGTTCGTCGTCCAGATCGAGCTGCCGCAACAGTCCGTCATCGCCCGCGGCCTGCGCCAGCGTCGCGGGTCGACCGTCGGGTCCGGGGATCGGCAGGCCGAGAGCCGGCTCGAAGAGGTACAGTTCCTCGTTCAGCACCAGGGCAGGAACCCAGGGTTGGGGCGGCGAATCGCCGTCGGTCGGCGGACAGGCCAGCATCACCACGTCGAGTCCCTGCTGCCTCGCGAGCAGCATGAAGAGCCAGGCTCGGTCGATCGCCGGCCCGTGCCCCAGCAACAGCGTGTGCCAGGCGAGCCTGGGAGCGTCGGCATCGTCCGTGGCATCGAGCTGGATGTTACGCACCACCCAGTCAAAAAGCCGCTTGGCCCGCTCCAGGTCGTTCTGAGTCTCGCCGGCGGCCCAGTTCGACGCATCTCTCAGCCACATCGCCTGGCGCAACTCGATGCCGTCCGGCGGAGAGAACCCCATCGTTTCCAGGTCCGCTAGTTGCGGCAGTTTCTGCAATTGCTCCGGCAAGGTAGCCAACAGCGGGTCGCGCCTCCAGTCGGCCAGACGCGATTGCAGGATGATCCACTGGTTCAATTGGCTCACCAGCGACCCGGGAACGCCGGTTTCCAGCGCCCGGCGGGCGGCGTCGTTCATGTCGAAGATGTCGCGGGCGTTCGTGTCGACGGAGTCGTAGCTGCCCAGTCCATTCAGCACCCCAGCCACGTACCCGAGAATGTCGGCGGCCTGGTCCACGTTCGTTTCTTGCTGAGCGCTGGTCGTCTCCGTCGACAACTGGTGCGGGCATCCGGCGAGGGCAATCGCCGTCACGGCCAAAGCGACGCCAGCAGACCTTGTGACCACAGCCGGGCGAACCAAGAACCTAGCCACGCAACCGGTCCACCGTCTCGCGCAAGAGGACGAGACGCGATAAAAGTCGTTGAAAATCATCCAAAGGCACCATGTTCGGCCCATCGCTGGGCGATTTGTCGGGGTCGGGGTGGGTCTCGAAAAACAGGCCGTCGACGCCGATAGCCGTAGCGGCCCGCGCCAAAGGTTCGACCATGGCGCGGTTTCCCCCCGTCGACGACCCTAGTCCGCCAGGTTCTTGTACGCTGTGAGTGGCGTCAAAGATCACCGGCACACCCAATCCTTGCATTTGGGGTATCGCCCGCATGTCGTTGACCAACCGGCCGTATCCGAAAAAGGTCCCCCTCTCGCAGAGCAGGATGTTGCGGCAACCGGCCGATTCGAGCTTGGTAATCACGTGCCGCATGTCCCAGGGGGCCATGAATTGCCCCTTTTTCACGTTGACGGGCTTTCCCGTCGCGGCCGCAGCCGTCAGTAGATCGCTCTGCCGGGCCAAAAAGGCCGGGATCTGGATCAGATCACAAATGGCTGCCACGGCGCTCGCCTGGTGCGACTCGTGAACATCGGTGGTGACGGGCAGCCCCGTCTTCTGCTTCACGCGGCTCAAGATGTCGAGCCCCGCCTCCAGTCCGAGCCCCCGGAATGAGTCGCCGCTTGTCCGGTTGGCCTTGTCGAAAGACGCCTTGAAGACCAGTTGGACAGGCAGGTCTGCGGAGATCATTCGCAGTCTCTCGGCGATCGCAAGCGTCAGCGCCTCGTTTTCGATCACGCACGGTCCGGCGATGATCAGAAGCGGTTGCTGCGGTCCGCAGCGATAGTCGCCGATGAGAGCGGGGTTGTTGGGCACGAGACAGACCGACAAGGGAACGGCATAAATCAACCAGAGCCGAGAGCCCATCGTACCCAAGTTTCAGCGCGGCTGGTACGGGCGGGGCGTCTCGATTTGAGGCAAGGTCCCGAACCGGAGGGATGCGTCAAAACCGATGGTCGTGACCTAACTTGCTTGTGGAAAACACCTTCCAAGCGATGCTGGCGAACGTCGATCCCGGTTTGAGACGGAAAAGACGGCAACCGGCTCCGGCGCAAAACACTACAGCCCCACTGCTGCATAAGGCTGACGAAAGTGGGGTGGGTTCGCAATCAGCGGCTGTGATCCCTAAATGAAACGACGATATGCAAGTCTTTTTATTTAAAGTACTTGCGTTTCTGCGTGGACATCGAAAAGAGCCCATCGCAGTAGATGGTACGCGGGATGCTAATAGGAGAAAGCGTTCGCTCGCCAGAGATTGGGCGAGCGGCTCAAAATCTGACTGGCCCGCGGGGCCTCTGACGACTATCGGCCGAACGGTTGACTTGCCCCTGACCGTTCGGCTCAAAGCCAATGCGTATGTGGCGCGTCAGAGGCCCCCGTTTTTTGCGCGGGCCCTGAAGCGGCTGTCGAAACAACCGCGAATATCGGGAGCCTGGCGAGATCGCGTTTCTAGCACGCAGGTCCCGCCGAAGCCCCCTACTCCCCGCAGTTTAGGGTCGGCTTACAACCCCCGCAAGCAAATTCCGGCCAGGGGCAGCGGGAAAAAGATCGGCTGTTTGCTCGCACCGGTCCGCCGGAAATTCGGAGGCCCGGCTCAGGTTCCTGGGATCTGGGCACGATTGCAAGCCTGGCCACGTCCGCCTATTATTCAGTCAGGTGCCACAAAGTCTGGTGCCTTCTCGCTGGCCCGGCGCCGCCTCGATGGGCCTTGTCTCGGCGCACGACGACTGATGTCGAAAGGAAAACTTCGGCAGCAAATCGCCTGGGAAGCTGCCCGCCTGATGTATGATCGGGTCGAATCGGAATACTTCCGGGCGAAGCTGAAAGCCGCGCGTCGCCTGGGGGGCGGCTGGGTCAAACCGAAAGATCTTCCCAGCAACCGCGAGATCCGCGACGAGATCCAGGTTTTCGCCCGGCTTTTCGAGGGGGAGCGTCGGCTGCAAAACCTGCGCGAGATGCGCGTTGCGGCCTTGCGGATGATGCACGTCCTGGAGGCATTTCGGCCGCGGCTGATCGGCAGCACCCTCACCGGTCACGTGCGCCGAGGCAGCGACGTGGATTTGCACGTCTTTTCAGACAGCGTTGAGGCCGTCGTCGCCGCCTTGGAGCGGGAAGGGATGAGTTACTCCGTCGAGCGCAAGCAGGTGCGGAAGCACGGCGAGGAGCGCGTTTACACCCACGTGCATGTAGTTGACGGCTTCGCCTTCGAGTTGACGGTCTACGCCGAGAATCTGGCCCATTTCGTCTTCAAAAGCTCGGTGACGGGCAAACCGATCGAAAGGGCCAGCATCGCGGAGTTGGAAAGGTTGCTCGCCGACGAATATCCCGAGATGGCGGTCGACGAGGCCCTGGTCGAAGCAGAGAACCAGGTCGACCGATTCCAGATTTATCAGATGCTGCTATTGCCCTTGGAGCAGGTCAAGCAATCGCCCAAGTATCACCCTGAGGGGGACGCTTTGTACCACAGCTTGCAGGTTTTCGACCTGGCGTCGCACGAACTGCCCTACGACGAGGAGTTTCTGCTTGCTGCCCTGCTGCATGACGTGGGGAAGGCCATCGATCCGCACGATCACGTGACCGCCGGTTTGGAGGCACTGGATGGCTTCATCACCGACCGCACGGGCTGGCTGATCGAGCACCACATGGAGGCCCATGCCGTCCTCGACGGCACAATCGGGCAACGGGCCAAAAGGCGGCTGGCCGAATCGGAGGATTACGATGCGCTGTTGACGCTCGGTCGGTGCGATCGTCACGGCCGGGCGAAAGGGGTCGCCGTGCCCGATTTGGAAGAGGCGATCGCCTACGTGCGTGATCTGGCCGACAACTTTGGCTGAACGTCCATCGGCCCCTCGGTTCCCGCTGGATCGTCCTGGTCGGCGCACCGCCGTTAGTTAGCCGGCCCCTTGTGACAACGTTCGTCTCGTTGCGGGACGCCCTGTCGCGCTTCCGCACCGGGCCATCTGCTCGATGTACCTCGCTCGGACTGAGTCCCGCAGACGCGGTTTAACACGCGATGCGGATGGGAGATCGGAAGATCTACGGGAGACTGCGGAAACGGAAATCAACGATTTGGCAGAGTTGTTGCGTCCGTGTGACAAGCATTGTGATTGCGTAGATGTTACCCGACCTCGCGGTTAAGGGGTCGGAAGTAGAAACTTTTCCTGGCAGGCCCATGCGTGGCGGCGTTTTGGGCCACAACCCGTATGTGGAGGTGGAGCATGAAACGTTTTCTCACGCTTGGAGTTCTGGGGGCCGGCTTGTTGGTGTTGCCGTCCCTAAGCCTGGCCGACACGCAGGATCAGCAGATGGTCGTCTCGCGAGCCGGGGCGCCGGTGATGCGCGGTCATTCGACACTTGCGACTCTGCCCGCCGGTCATCGTTTCCAGGTCATTCGCCGCGAAGGGCCCTGGGTTGGCACGCGGACGACGATTAAAGGGCAAACAGTGAGCGGCTGGCTGTGGCAAGGCCACGTGTCCACCCCGCAGCAGTTTGCCCAGCGGTCGGCGGCTCGGCGGTACTCCAACCAGCCGGGGACGGCGACCCGCCGATACTCTTACGTGCCCGGAGTACCCGGTGCCGATAGGCCGTATAAGGGTCCTTACCCATACGCACGGCCTTATCTGTGGCCGGATTCGGGGGACTACATCACGGGCGGCGTGAGATCAGGTTCGCCGCTGATCATGGGCGCCACCCAGTACGGCCGCAGCTACTGGCGAGCCGACCGAAAGATCATCGGTCAATAATCAGGCGGTTCTGGATCGTGGCGGCGATCCCGCGGGCGACGCTCTCCTTACTTCCGGAGAGCGTCGCCACGACGTCGCCGGCCGGATCAAGGATCTCGACCCGAGTTTCGGCTGAATGGATCGCCTCCGGACCATTCAAGACCATCAGGTCGCAATGCTTTTTCTCCAGCTTGGCGAGCGCCCGCAAGCGCTGGTCGTCGACTTCTAAGGCAAACCCGACGAGCCACTGGCTCCGCTTCTGCAACCCCAGCGTGGCGATGATGTCGGGCGTCTCGATCAGGTGCAACTCAAGCGGCTGGCCCGTCTTTTGAATCTTCCCGGGCGCGACGTGCACGGGCCGATAATCGCAGGGGGCCGCCACGCCGACGACGCCATCACAGGCGCCAAACAGGTGCTGGCAGGCTTCGAGCATCTCTTCCGTCGAAACGACGCGGACGACCTGGACGGCAAGCGGATAGTCGACCTCCACCGGGCCCGTGACCACCACCACCTCGTGTCCCAGTTCGGCCAGGGCCGAGGCCAGCGCCCGGCCCATGCGGCCGCTCGAAGCGTTCGTCAGATATCTGACGGCGTCGAGATACTGCCGCGTCGGACCAGAGGTGACAAGAATCCGCGACATGTTGGCCAGGCCGAGCGGTTCAGCCTGCCTTCTGCCGCTTGGCCCAACCGCTCTTGATGAACGCCAGGCCGTCGCGAGCAAGCTGGTCTTCGCTTTCGAACATCCGCCGCCAGATTTTGGTGGCCGCGGCCAGGGCCGGAAGAGCCAGGCCGAAGGCTTCGATCACGAACCAACCGTCGTAGCCGGTCTGCTTGAGCGTGTCGAAGGTCAGATCCCAGGGAATATGCCCCTGGCCGGGCGTGCCGCGGTCGTTCTCAGACAGGTGAACGTGAACCGTGTATTCCGAACAGCAGCGGATCGCCTGGGCAATATCCTTTTCTTCGATGTTCGCATGAAACGTGTCATACATCATGCGGCAGTTCGGATGGCCTACTTCCCGCACGAAGCGAGCCGTATCGGCCGCCGTGTTGAGCAGGTAACACTCAAAACGGTTCAGGTACTCCACGGCCAGCGTCACGCCGCATTGGCCGGCGTGCTCGGCGACCGCCCGCATGCTTTCCACGCCCCACTTCCACTCGTCGGCCGTGGGACAACTCCCGGTAAATCCACCCAACGCCGAATGGAACGGGCCGGCCATGATCTTTGAGCCAACCGCCTGGGCACATTCCAGAATGCGCTTGCTGTTTTCGATCCCTAGGGCGCGAACTTTCGGATCGGGGCTGATGGGGTTGTCGTCGTTGAGACGGCAGGTGACAACCGTCCGCTCCAGTCCCACTTCGTCGAACCAGCGGCCCAGCGCGGCGTATTTCTTCGTGTCGTGATCGAAGATGGGAAATTCCACGCCGTCGTAACCCATCTTTTTGAGCCGCTCCATGATGGGGCGGTGCTCGTCGCTGATGTGGTCGGTCCAAAGCAGCATGTTCATGCCGAATTTCATATGTTCCTCGTCAGGCTCAAGTTGTAGAGGTGGGCGTGGGTGGGATCGAAGCGAGGCCGGCGTCGGCCGGCGTCAACAGTTCGTGTTGGCGCCTGGCGACCGAGTGGCGTATCTCGGGCAACAGATCGGCGAACGCCTCGGGCAGCACCGCCAGCCCGACCCGCCGCATGACCTGGTTCAACCGATAACACAGTTTGCCATCGTCGAGGTAATCCCACAAGAATCGCTCGCGGATAAACAGTGGAATAAAGTCGCCCAAGGCCAAGGGATGTCCCAAAGTTCCGGCGTGGCCGGCCGCCATCTTTCCCACGGCCCCTTCCAGCCAGCGGGGGTCGAGCGCGGCGAGGGCCTGGTAGTAGGCATCCAGTTGTTCCGGACACTGGGCGATCAGGCAGGCATCGAGCAAAATCTCAACCAGGATGTGTCCCAAAAAGCTGGGCCGCAAGCCGTCATCGGTCTCCAGGCCGTCGCGAATTAGGACCGTGAAGTTCCATGAGAGCTCAGCAAACGCGGCTGTGGCGTGAAACCAGCGGTCGTCGAAATGATGCTGCTCGATCCCCCGCGCTAAAGCCGCCAGGTGCGCATCGGCGTCGTCGACAAACGCCCGCGCGTGCTTGGAGCGCGCTTTGACCTTTCGGGCCACGACGTTCAGCCAGTCGGGCACGGCCGTGCCGGCCAGGAAATAGGGATCGTCGACGAACGCGCGGCCGTGGGCGAAATAGTTCATCCGAAAGCAGCAGCAACCCGTGATCTTGCGGGCGACGACCTGATACGCCGAGAGGAGCCGAACCGGTTAAGAAACGTCAAAGTAAAGTCTTAACGGCCCCAATTCGAGGCAGCGCAAGCCTTCGGGAATTTCTTTCCCTGACTTGAGCGGATCTCATGCGAACCGACCGTAGACACTCGAGCACTTGCGCGGTCGTGTACGTTGGACCTTGACGCCCCGCTGCCAACCGGTCCTTCGGCCCACGGAGGCTTCCTGCATAGTTTCAACCAGGTGCCTAACCACCCGCTTCCCGGGGTCAGCCTATCTCCACCCATTGGCCGCTCTTGGCGCTGCCGAGCACGGCGTCGCACACCTTTTGCGTGTGCAGCGCGCTGCGAAAATCGGGTTGGACCGGTTTGCCCGTGTCGAGCGATTCCAAAAAGTCCGCCAGGGCGTTGATGAAGGTGTGCTCGTAGCCGATCGTGCAGCCCGGCACCCACCAGTTTTTCATGTAAGGGTGCTCGCCGTTGGTGACGTGGATTTTCTGCCAGCCCGTGAGATGGCTTTCGATCTTCGCGCCGGTCTTCGGGTCGGCGTATTTGAAGTACTGCAGGTACTGCGGGTCTTCCAGGTCGAAGAAGACGCTTCCCGACTGCCCGTTGAGCTCGAACGTGTTGTAGTTCTTGCGGCCGCGGGCGTAGCGGGTGCTCTCGAACGTTCCCATCGAACCGTTGGCGAACTGCGCCAGGAACATGCAGGCGTCGTCGATGCCGACCGGCTGCACCTTGCCCGTCTCTTGGTGCACGCGCTGCTTGACGAAGGTCTCGGTGGCGGCGGTCACGCGGCGGATCGGCCCGTTGAGCCATTCGGCCGTGTCGATCGAGTGTGCCAGCAGGTCGCCGGTCACGCCCGATCCGGCCACGTCGACGTCCAGCCGCCAGAGGGCGGCGCCGCCTTGCGGCACGTCTTCGGCGATTGTCCAGTCTTGCAGATAGGTGGCCCGATAGTGAAAGGGCCGGCCGATGCGTCCTTCGTCGACAAGCTGCTTGGCCAGGGCGATGGCGGGGACGCGGCGGTAGTTGAACCAGACCATGTTCGGCACGCCCGCCTTCTCCACGACCGCCACCATCTCTTCGCCTTCCGCTACGTTCATGGCCAGCGGTTTTTCGCAGAGGATCATCTTGCCCGCCTTGGCGGCGGCGAGCACGATCTCGTGGTGCGTGTTGTTGGGCGAGCCGATGTCGATCAGGTCGATGTCCTTCCGCTCGATCAGCTTCCGCCAGTCGGTCTCATACGATTCGTAGCCCCAGTTCTGGGCGAAGGCTTTGATCTTTTCTTCGTTGCGGGCGCAACAGGCCTTGAGCACAGGGCGGCGCCCGCGGGCAAAGAACTGGCTTACCTGGCGATACGCGTTGGAATGGGCCCGGCCCATGAAGCCGTAGCCGATCATGCCGACGTTAAGTGGTTTGGTCATGGCGAAGTCTCAGCAGGGTAACAAGGAAACCACGAATACACGAATGACACGAATAAACAACAGAGGACGATCAACGGACAATCCGCTCGTATTCCAGCTTTGGATGGTGGCCAAAGTTGATCAGCAGGCCAAGCTTGTAGCCCGTCGCCTTGAGATAGTTGTGGACTTGGGTTCGGTGTTCGTCACAAAGTTCCTTGTGATTCGTGGTTCTATTCCTTCCAGCCGTGCGCGTCGCGCACCGAGATCATGGCGGCGAGGATGCTGTTCCAGGTCTCGGGCTTCATCATCACGGCGTTGGGGAACATGCAGCCGTCCCAGCAGATGTGGCGGAAGTTCTTGGTGAGGTTTCCGTGCTCGTCGCGCAGCCAGTAACCGGCATCGCGTGCGATGTTCAGCTTGCCGTTGGGGTCGTTCGGCAGGCAGTGCCGGCCGGTCTTGTCGTGCGAGCCGGACCCGAAAACCGTGGCGTCGTTCTGGGCGACGTGGAAGTCGATCGTCCAGGGACGCAGGGCCGACGTCAGCTTCTTGAGGGCGTCTTGCAGCTTCTGATCGTCCTTCCAATCGAAGCCTTGCGGCAGGATGGCGTCCTCCGGGGCGTTGTACCCCAGCAGGTACAAGAGCGTGTGGGCCATGTCGGCCTGGAAGCCGAGCGTCTTGGGGCGATCGACCGTCTCCAGCAGTTTGACCATCGTCCGCCAGCTATGCATGCCTCCCCAGCAGATTTCGCCCTCGGCCGCCAGGCGTTCGCCAAAATCCTCGGCGATCGAGCAGGCTGCGCGGAACGTTTCGGCGATCCGCTTCGTGTTCCCCTCCGGATCCTTTCGCCACTCCGACGGGCTCGCCGCTGAGTCGATCCGCACGATCCCATACGGCCGCACACCCAACTCGCGCAGCCGTTTGGCGATGTGGCAGCCTTTGCGGACCTGTTCCAGAAACCGCTTCCGCTCGTCGGGCCCGCCCATGGCCGAGCCGCCCCCCGTGGGCGGCCAGATCGGTGCAGTCACGGTGCCGTAGACCAGGTTTCGCGAGCTGGCCTTGTCGGCCAGTTTTTTTAGTTCGTCGTCGGAGGCGTCGATCTCGATGTGCGGCGCGTAGAGGAACAGGTCGGCACCGTCGAACTTGATGCCGTCGACCTCGGCGGCGGCCGTCAGGTCGAGCATCGTGTCGAGATCGATGGCCGGTTCCGAGTCGGGGCCTTTCCCGACGACGCCGGGCCAAGCCGCGTTGTGGAGCCTGGGGAAATTGTTGGTGTGTGTGGGCATGGGATGTTGAGGTCTGAGAATCCTTGATTTTGCCTGACACATCGTCAGGGTGACTTCTTTGTCCGGCGTTTGCGTCGGGTCAGCTTCTTATGTTCGGCTTTGGCCCACTTGCCAAAGGCGAGAACCACGTCATTCATCGGTTCCTCGGAGAGCCGAGCAAGAAAGCGATCGAGGTCGGCAGGAGTGATGAAGGGAAACGACAGGCTTTGCGTGACCTCGTCGTATTTGCCGTCTGCCCCTAGAGCGCAGAAGCGCATGCCCTGAGCCTCGTATTTCCAGACCTCCAGGACGCCCAGCGCCGCATAGATGCGCATCCGTCGACTCGACGGTCGCCGCAAGTCGACCTCGACGACCAGATCGGGCGGTGGGTCGCGCCGCGGATCGAAGTCAAACCTGCCCTGCATCGCTGGCGCGTTGGCGATGTAGTACGTTTCGTCCGGCTCGAGGCCGCGTCTGAGAGCCTTCCGGCGATAAGTGGCCGACCCGAAACACTCCAGCGGAATACCAAGCGAAAGGGTTGTCTGTTCGATAAATCGCCCAATGATTGTCTTCAGCTTGTCGTGCTTTTGCGATGGCGACATCATCTCGAGCGATCCCCGGTCGTAGGAGTGCCGCAGCCGGTGATCGGGCAATGCCTTGAGGAGGGCATCGTACTGCTCCCAGGTGACATCGCGCATACGCGAGGGGAAGCTGAGCGTCTCGGTGCGCGGGTCGTAACGCAGCGCGCCTGCTCCGAAGGCGGCAGCGATTTTGTCGCGCGCCCTCCGGGACACGCTGTAAACTTCGATCCATTTCGATCGGTTCACCGACTCTCGTTGCATCGAGCACCCTTACGGCCCCTGAGCATGGCCATGAATTGCCCTATCGGCGGTAGTCCCCGACGTTGGGCAGGTTCTTGTGCACATCGGGTCCGAAATATCGCAGGCTGACGAGCGGCTCGCTGCCGGTGTTCTCGATCTCGACGCCGGCGGTGGCCGCCTCGTGCGTGATGAACACCTCGTCTTCGGTCTCTTCGCCGAAATGGATCATGGCCGGCGTCTGCAAATTGAGCTTGCCAATACGGCCACGCCCCTGGACGGTGATCCAACCGCTGGCACAGCCGTCCTTGAGCGTGCACTTCGCCCCCGGCTCGACCGTGAGTTCCTTGGCGCTGAAGAGCTGCTGGCCGTCGATCCGGCCATACACAATCCAGCGATCGGTCGCGCCCTGGCCGGAAGCGTTCTGATCGACGATCGGCTCCAGGTAGTTGTGCTCCTTGAAGTGCGTGTCGACGTTCTTCTCCCAATCGAGCTGATCGATGATGAAATCCAAATCGCGATGCTTCTCCTTCGGCACGTCCTTGACCAAGAGCGACCAGGGCACTTCGCGCCCTTCGACCAGCGACTGAAACATGCCGAACACGTCGGAGCCCCACTGCGGCTCGTAGGTGCACAACGAGCCGGGGGCGTGCAGCACGCCGGGCGGAATCAGCCAGCCGGTGCCCCGCTTCAAGCGATAGGCCCGCGACAGGTCGAGAATGCCGTTATCCCCCTTGTCCCAGTCTTCCAGACATTTGCGCACCTGCTGGCGGGTCGTGCCCGGCTCCAGGCCCATGAAGGTGTAGGCAAAGTTGTTGTCGACGTTGTTCAACTGGGGCGGGAAATAATAGCTCTCCGGTTTGCCCTCCTGGCCGGTGAGCCGGGCGTGCTCGAACCCCTGGTGCATGTGATGGGGGATCGGGCCCATGTTGTCGAAGAATTTCGAATAGACCGGCCAGCGTTTGTACTTGTCGAACATCAGCTTGCCGACGAGGCGCGCGCCGCTCTCGGCCACGGCATCGCGAAGCGTGAACCGCTGGCCCTCGAAGGCCACATAGCTCAGCCCCTCGTCGGGCGTGCGGTTCTCATTGGCCGCCTCGGTCGTGCTGGCGAACCAGCGCTCGTCGATGCCGCCACGATGGGCGCCATAGGCGTACCAATCCGTCGGCGCCAGCTTGATGCGCTTGCCGGGGTGCAAGAAGCTGCGGGGAACCCAGGTGGGCGTGAGCCGGAGCAGCCCTTGTCCGGCGTCGAGGGCCCGATCCACCAGCTTGCCGATATTTTCCTTGCCCGCAATCTTCGAGGTAACCATGTCCAACCAACTCCACTCAGGCGCGCGATGAAACACGGCGGCAACCAAATAACCTGCGCGGCATTCGGAGGATGGGCTTCCGAGCCCGTCATCCATCGACGTCGACGGTCTCGGAAGACCATCCTCCATGAACGACTTGTCGCCATCGCGCGCAGCTATTCAGGCCGCTGGGACTGTTTTATTCGCTGAAGCAGCGACTGGCAAGCGAATCGGACGTTTGGTCGTGATGCACTTCCGCTGCGGGCCTGCCGTCTTCTGTCATTCTCTGCCACTCCCCAGGGACCGGCACGAGGACGTTCAAGCAGCGCGTCTGCCATCGCCGGAAATGGGCAAGACGGAAGCCGGCTCAGGACAGCGTCAGCCTACCCATTGCAGGGCAGGTTTGGTGCGCCCAGAAGGCCCATCGCTGGCGTCCGTTTCGCTCAATCCCCGCCAGCCGGCTGCACCGCGGGAATCAAAACCTCGTTCAGCTCGACCGGGTCGTTGAATAGCCGCCAGAGATTGGGCGATAGGTTGGCGAAGACGCGGCGGAAACGGTCGTTGTCGGGCGTCTCGCGCGTCACGTTGCGGATGTAGATGCCGATGATCTGCTGCGGATGCTCGCGGGCCAGGGCCGCGTATAACTCCGGGTCGTGCTGGCCGGAATCCCCCACGCAGATAAACCGCCTTTCAGGGAACCGGGTCAGCAGGTTTTCGATGGCGGCCCGCTTCAATTTGTCGGGATTGACGAAGAGGTTGAAAACGGTGCGGTCCTTCCAGCGAAACTGGGCCATGTCGAACGTGCCGGCCGGGAAGCCGGCCGAATGTCGAAACTCTTCCAGCGGCACGTAGAGCTGCCAGGGGCTGGCCGTGACATAGTGGAACACGGCAGCGTCCGCCGCCCAACGGCGATAGAGCTCCACCATGCCGGGCACCGGCTCCATCGGTCGCAAGAAGGTGTTCGCCAGCATTTCGCCGCGCTGGGCCACTTGCGTGATCTTGATGGTGTCGTCGACGTCGGAAATCACCGACACGCCGCGCGGCGGCAGGAGCATCGCCGCGCCGGCCAGTTCTCGCGGGTCGCCGTCGCTCGTGTCGGCTTGGTAGCGCAGCCATCCGTCGCGACTGACGGCCTGCGCCAGAGCCAGGGGCAGGCGAATCGTTCCCGCGGCGTGCCCGTTTTCGCCCGACGGTTCCAGCAGAACGAAATCGCTTCCCAACCGGACCGACAACTCCCGCCCATCGACGTTGTCGGCCACAAACGGCCCGCCGCGCCGCGCGAAAACCGGTTCTTCGTCGGGGCGCGGCTCCAGGTCGAGGGCCCGGCGCAGTGCACTCAGTGCGAAACGGCTTGTCAGTGAGTCCTCTTCCGGTTTGAACAGCCAGCCGTGAAGGGGAACGATCCAGGCCTGTTGCCGCTGGTCAAAATGACCGCACGTCGGAAAAAAGACGACGGCTTCGTCGGGCTTGACCTCGTCGGCCTGGCAAGCGGCGGGCAAGCCGGTGGCCAAGGATAAGAGAAGAGCGCAGATGAAAAGGAAACCTGAGAGCAATTGCCCGCGTGGGTCAGAGAAACGGCTGCGGGTGCCGACCGTCATGCGTTGCTCTCCGTGGTTTCGGAAGGTCGCCCCGCACTTCAAGGATTCAATCGATGAATCCCCTCAGCGGCTGGCATCGGGACGGAAACCGCAGTTTGCCGATCGCCTTCGACTCAATCTGCCGGATCCGCTCGCGCGTCAACTTGAAAATGCATCCGATTTCATCCAGCGTATAACAGTAGCCGTCGGCGAGTCCATACCGAAGCCGCAGGACCTCGCGCTCTCGCTGAGCCAGGGAGGCCAGCACCTCTTCCAGCCGGTTGCGAAGGTCCTCTCGCGTCGTTTCTACCAGCAGCGGCATGTCGCGGTGATCGGCGACAAACTCGCCAAACCGGCTGTCGTCGTGCCCGTGGAAGGGCTGATCGAGCGACAGCGGCGGCGAGAGCATGCTTTGGACTCGCAGCGCCGTGGCCGTCTGCTTCAACGACAGACCGCCGGCGCTGGCGATTTCTTCGCAGCTTGGGTCACGGCTCAATTCCTGCCGCAGGGTCGACTGCAAACGCCGCACGTCGCGAATCGTGTCGCTCAAATGGGGCGGCACCGGAATCGCGTGGCTCTGGTCGGCGATGGCCCGCGTGATCGCCTGGCGAATCCACCAGGTGGCGTAGGTCGAAAAACGAAAACCGCGGCGAGGATCGAACTTGTCGACGGCCCGCATCAGGCCGGCGTTCCCTTCCTGGATCAGGTCGAGCAGGCTCATGCCCCGGCCCTGATAGCACCTGGCGACGGAGACCACCAGCCGTAGGTTGCCGGCACAAAGGCGCGTCTTGGCCGCCGTGTAATCGTCCTTGAGAGCCTGAAGCCGAGCGATCGCGGCCCGCAGGGTCGACGGGCTTTCGCCAGCCACTTGCATCAAGAACTGCTGGGCGCAGCGGATCGCGACTAAGGACGCGGTCGAGCAGCCGGGCGACGACTTGAGCACGTTCAGTCTTGCCGCCAGCCGGTCGATGCGGCACGAAAGATCGGCCAGTCCCTCGAAAAGGGGTTGCAGTCGTCCGCGACGAAGGCCAAGTTCGTCGACCAACCGGGCCGCTCGCCTCCGCCGGGCCACCAGGCTTCGCCAGGCGGCTTGCCTCTCGGCGTGCGACAACCGCTTGCTCATCACCTTCCTGAACGTTGCATGGTTCAGGCAGAGCAGACATTCGACCGTCGCCAGGTTGGCCCCAAGGGACGACCGCAACTCCCGCTTTCGCTCGCCGTTGGTCGCGGCCACGTCGAGCACCCGGTCCAGCCGTTCGCCGCCGTCACGCACGCTGCGCAGGAGGAGCACCACCTTCGTCAACACCCAGTCGTGGGCCAACAGGGCTCGATGGAAGCGCGCCCGTGCGGTGGCCACGGCGACGGCCGCTTGCCTCTCTTCATCGCACGTCAGCAAAGGGCGGCCGCCGATCTGCGACAGGTACAGCCGCACCGGATCGGCCACGCCGCGCGCCGCTTCGTCCGCATACGCCCGGCCTGCAGGATCAACTGCTGCCGAAGGGCCTAAGGTACCTTGTACGTCGTCGTCGGACCGCGTACGCCGGGCAAAAGTAACGGGCGCGGCTGGCCGCCGACCGTCGGGCCGGGAGCCGGGATAAGAGTCGTGCAAATGGAGACCGTCGTTGTCGCGGATGGGGGGTGGGAAACTGCCCGGCGGAGAGAGATTTCTGCCGCCCAAGTTGAAGCTAAAAATGCGTTACAACGGCGACAACCCCCCTGGGCGGCATCGCGATTCTCGTTTTCCGCGCGGTTGAACCCTGCGTGGTGCTAGCACGGCGCGAGATCGTTCAAGCGTCGAACGACTTCTTCGGCGGTTGCAAGCCGCTTCTGCGGATCTTTGGCCATCATGTCGGCGATGAGGTCGACGAATTCGTCGCTCAATGCGGCGTTGAGCAACCGCGGGTGCCGCGGAAGCGAATTGAGATGTCCCTCGATTTTTTCCGCGAGATTATGTCCCGGAAACGGCACCCTGGCGGTCGCCGCGTAATACAGAGTGCACCCCAGGGCATAGATATCGGTCGCCGGGGTATATTCGCCCGGCCGGGCGATCAGCTCGGGAGCGAGGTAGTCGGCCGTGCGTGCGACCGATCGGCTTTCGTTGTCGGCCGACGGGGTCTCGGCAAAGAAGCCGGCCAGACCCAAATCGGACAGCTTGACCTGCCCCTCCGGCGTGACCAGCACGTTGCTCGGCTTGACGTCGCGATGGGTCAGTCCTCGCCGGTGGGCGTAAGCCAGTCCTTCGGCCGCTTGAGAAAGGAGGGCTGCCGCCTCCGCCATCGGCAGTTTGCCCTGGCGCCTGACGAGCCGCCGCAGGTTGGTGCCGGGGACATACTCCATCACCAAAAAATGCACGCTCCGGTGGTGTCCGGCGTCAAACGCCCGCACCAGGTTCTTGTGATCCAACTGGGCCTGCGTGCGAATCTCGGCGGTGAACTTGCTGACCGCTTCCGGCGACGAGTTTCGCCTGGGCAGGACCTTGATGGCCACGATCCGCCCCATCACCTGGTGCTCGGCCATGTAGACGTCGCCGGTTCGGCCTTTCCCCAGGGAGTCGACGATGCGATAGGGGCCGAGGGTGAACGTACTGCGACCGGCGCGAAGCTGGGCGGCCTGCCAGGTGTTCAACCGGCCCATGGCGATGAGCTGGATAGAAAGTTGCTCGTCGTCGATCGCATGCCCGGAGGGCATCACACCGCGCAACGCCTCTTCGGCCCGCACCAAATCGTCATGCGTCACCAGACCGCTGGCGACCGCGCAACGTTGGAACATCGAGGCGGGCAAGTGAGAACCTCACAATCCGCGCTAGTGGCAGGCGGCGCACGTCTGCACGAAGGGGCCGATTTGCGCGACCGGCACAAGACGATTCTTGGTCACCGAATGGCAGCCGAGACAGCAGGCGAGCTTTATGCTCTCGCCTCCCGCGGACGCAACGGGGATCGACCGCCCCGCGAGCGGCTCGCGGCACACGGCGCTGAGATGGTTCTCGACGGCCCATTGCTCGCCGTCCTTTTCCAAGCGCCAAAACGCCGCGACGGCGACGGCCTGGGCCTGCCCGCGGTGTGAGGCTCCTCCGGAGGCGACGACTTGCCGCAGCAAACCGGCCAGCACCAGTCCCACGCAGGCTGCGGCCACAAACTTGGCGGCCGACCGCCAGGGCCACATGGCCGGTTCGAGGGCCGCCGCCGCACGATGCGCGCGTCGCACCGCCAGCTTCGGCTTCGTCTTCAAACCGGGCTTGTCGGATTGCGACCAAGAGGATCGAGGCTCGGCCACCGCCCCACGATAACGGGGAAGGTCGCCGCTCTCCTCCGGCGCGATCGCTTCTTGCAGCAACTCGATGGCCGGGCGCAGCGCCTCGGCAAGCTGCCGGCAGGCCTCGCATTGGCCGAGGTGCGCTTCGACGATGCCGTCGGACGGAGCGCCGGTCGGGAACGGCCCGCGGGTGAGAATGTCGAACACTTCGTCGCAATGAATCATGGATCGTCGCTCTTCGTCACTTGTTCGGCCTGACGAACTAATTCGGCCAACCGCATCAGTCCCCATTTGACGCGGTTCTTGGCCGTCCCCAGGCTGCACTGCATGGTTTCGCCAATTTCTTCGAACTTCAGGCCGGCAAAGAACCGCAACCGCAAGGCGTCGGCCTGGGCCGGCGGCAACTGTTTTAACAGCGATTCAAGCAGTTCCGACCGCTCTTGCGCCAGCAGCCGCTGCCAGGGCGGTTCCTCCCCGCGATCGAGGCTGGCTTGGTAGACGGCTGGTTCGACTTCCGCCGCAGATTGCTCACTGGCGCTGTAGAGACGCGGTCGCCGCAGCGCTTTGGTCCAGGAACGTCGGCACTGGTTCAGCAGAATCGTCCAGAGCCAGGTACGGAAGTTGCGCGATTCTTGATAGCTGTCTCGCCACTTGAAGGCGGCCAGCAGCGTCTCTTGAACGGCGTCTTCAGCCCGATCCGGGCAGCCCAGGCGGCTCTTGGCGACGCGCGTCAGCGCCGGCTGATAACGGCGGACGATTTCGGCAAAAGCTCCGCGGTCGCCCCCCTGCGCCTGACGCATCAACTGCTGATCGGAGACGTGCGGACCGATGTCGGACATGAGTTCCATTTTGCGCTCGGTATCCGCCCGGCGGCAATAGCTCTCGCCGGGGAACGCAAGTTATTCGCGCCGGCGGATTGAATGATCGTTACGATACGTTTGCCCGGCCGCCATCGATGCCCCGCGGGGCCGCCGAATCGCAGCGGATCGACATGCTTCAGCAAGCGGCCGGTCTGGGGTAGAATCGCCGCCGCGAACGCGGATTTCTGTCGAACCCGCCGGATCCGACAACCAAATCCGGACCGCAAACTCCAAACTCCAAAGGTTGTCAGATGGCCGACGACGATTTTGACGTCTCCTCCTTGGCGGCCTATTTGCACCTCGAGGCCGGGCAGGTCGCCCGGCTCGTGGAGCGGGGGAAGCTGCCGGGCCGCCGCGTGGCTGGCGAATGGCGATTCTCGCGGCCGGAAATCCATCAGTGGCTCGAGCGGCGAATCGGCCTGTCGGACGAGCAGGAGTTGCAGCGCGTCGAAGGTGCGCTGCAAGCCGCCGGCAGCCATCCTCACACCGAGCTTTCGCTGGCGGCCATGCTTCCGCCTGAGGCCATTCAAATCCCGCTCGCCGCGCGGACGCGCAATTCCGTGATCGATTCGATGGTGGAGGTGGCGGCCCGCACCGGTTGGTTGTGGGACCCGGAAAAAATGGCCGACGCCGTCCGCAACCGCGAAGAAATGCACCCCACGGCCCTCGACACGGGCATCGCCTTGCTCCATCCGCGCCGACCCCTGCCCGGTATCCTGGAGCAGGCCTTTCTGGCCTTCGGCCGCACGGAAGCGGGCATCCCCTTCGGCAGCAACCGACTGACCGACCTGTTTTTCCTGCTTTGCTCCACCGACGACCGGGGCCACCTGCACACGCTGGCTCGACTGAGCCGGCTTATCGGCTTGCCCGATTTCGTGGCTGAGCTCCGCATGGCCCCCGATGCGGCGAGCGTACGCGAGTTGTTCGAGCGGGCCGAGGGAGAGCTTGGCTAGTGTTCGGCCTATCCCTATATTGGCGCACCCGTTTGGCGCCTTTCGTGGAGCAAAAGGCGACAATACGTCCCCACGCGTTTGGTTAAGGCACTGTGCGGATCCTGCTCACGGGCGACTATCGGCGGGACGAATTCACCCGCGCCGTTGACGAGATGTCACGAGGCGCTGAGGTGGTGCGGGTTGACGTCCTGCACGCGGCGGCTGACTGGCTGCAGAAGGAGAAGCCGGTCGACCTGGTCGTCGTTGCGGCGGCACGTCCGGGGCAGTTCTCTCTGAGCCAGATTGAGGCAGTGCGCCGGGCTGCTCCTCTGGCGCCGATCGTGGGCTTGCTGGGTTCGTGGTGCGAAGGAGAGATGCGCAGCGGCTCGCCGTGGCCGGGCGTTACGCGCGTCTATTGGCACCAGTGGGGCGAGCGATTTCGGCGGGAGATCGCGAAATTGGCCTGCGGCCAACCCGGAGAGTGGACGCAACCGCTGACGGCAACGTCCGAAGAGCGGCTGCTCTCTTCGGAGAGGCTCGCCGATAACCACGGCAGCCGCCTTGCGGCCGTGGTCAGCGACAATTGTGAGATCGCCGGCTGGCTGGCGGCCGTGTGCTCCCGGCGGGGTATGCCGGCGGTCACGCTGCGGGGCGCGCCGGCGGGGCAAATCGACGGTGTTTCCATCCTGCTTTGGGATGCCGGACTGCCGAGCGCCCGGGCCGTCGAAGCGTTTCAACTGGGTTTACGGCAGTTCCCGGGGTGCCGGGCCGTCGTCCTGGCCGACTTCCCTAGAGAAGACGACGTTCGTTCGTTCCTGGCTGCCGGCGCCGCTGGCGTTCTTTCCAAGGTCGACGTGCGGTGGTGACTCGCGTTGACGGTTGGAACTACCCGCCGCACCTCGCGGGCGAGTTAATGTGCGGCGGAGCTTACCACCTCTGCCCGCAACCTTTCCCCAGGGGGTCGCGCTCGTTACGATGGATTGAAATAGACGAACGTCGGTTCGCGTTTACACCGTGGCCAGAGGAGGGAAATGCCTCACGTTGGCACGATGTGTCTTTGACGTTGATGGAAACCTTGGAACCCGTTGGAGCCGCCGCCAATGGACAAAGCCAATGAATAGGCTTCGCCAAAGCGGAGGCCATTGCAGCCTGAGTCTCGAACCCATTCAGGGTACTGGGACGAGGACGACCCGTTTCTGATTCAAGCGAGATGGGATGATCCGTCGACAGGTACGCGCACAACTAATTGATGAGCAGCCGCACGTGCTTTGGAATGAGTTCATCCATATTCTTGCGATGTCGCCAACCGAACAGCTTACCATGGTACAACGGGTTGCCCAGGACGCATTCTGGTACGAGAGCGAAATCCAAAATGGCGGGCACTTGCAGTATTTCGAGAATCAGGGGGCGAATCGAGTCGAAGACGTTGTTTCTGCGTTGCGAAAAATGGGCGCAAGGGGGCAAGCGGCAATTCTCACCCAGGCATTTGCAAGGTACAAGGAAGAAGAACCGCGGCACAAGATCCGAACCGTTGAAGATTTTTGCGACGTATCGCTGGATCAGGCTTATTTCGACTTGGATCAGGCCTTTGCGGCATGCACTCCTGGTATGACCGCGCTTTTGCAACAATACTTAATTAATCATGAGGCGGAGTTCATCGAGCGGATCTAAGCTGACAGGCCACCAACGGCACGATCCGCTCGCCTCACTTTGCGATCGCTTTACGCATGCAGCAACTCGACGTTATTAGTGCTCCTGAGCATCAGCCCGTATCGACGCGCAAAACGGCCTCGAAGGGGACTTATTGTTTTGTCAGCCTCGGCTGCCCCAAGAACCTGGTCGACAGCGAGCGCATGCTCGGGCTCTTGCAGCTAGACGGCTACCGGCTCGTATCGGATCCGGAGGGCGCCGACTTCGTTGTCGTGAACACCTGCGGGTTCATCGAACGGGCGCGGGCGGAATCGTATGCGGCCATCGACGAGATGCTGGAGATGAAGCGACGCGGAGGGACCAAAGGGGTGATCGTTTCCGGCTGCCTGGCCGAGCGCGAGAAGGAAGCGTTGCTCGAGCGCTGTCCCGATATCGACTGGCTCGTCGGCGTTTTCGGGCGCGAGCAGGTGACCAAGGTGGCCGATCGGCTCTTGGGGGGCCTCAACGAGCAGCGGACCGTGTTTCAGCCGGCCCCATCGCGCCCCCTGCCCGACAACGCCCGGCTGCGCATCACGCCGCGCCACTTCGCCTTCCTCAAAGTCTCGGAAGGGTGCGACCGGCTTTGTACGTTTTGCGCCATTCCGAAAATGCGGGGCAAACACGCTACCAAGCCGATGGAGGAAGTGCTGGCCGAAGCGCGGGAACTGACCGCCGACGGCGTGCGAGAGCTGAACATCGTCGCCCAGGACACGACGTACTACGGCATGGATCTCTACGGTCGGCCCCGGTTGGCGGAGTTGCTCGCGGAGCTGAACCGCATCGAAGGGCTGGACTGGATTCGTGTGATGTACCTCTACCCGATGTACTTCACCGACGAGCTCGTCGACGTGCTGGCGACCAGCCAGAAGATCATCCCGTATCTCGACCTGCCGCTGCAACACATCAACGACACCATGCTCAAGCGCATGCAGCGGCGGGTGAACCGCGCCGAGACCGAAGACCTTCTCGCGCGGCTGCGGAAGGCCATTCCCGACCTGGTGCTGCGAACCACCTTCATCGTCGGGTTTCCCGGCGAGACAGAGGAGCAATTCGAAGAACTGGTCGAATTTGTGCGCCACCAGCGGTTCGAGCGCCTGGGTGTCTTCACGTATTCGTTTGAGGCCGACACGCCTTCGGCCCGCTTGCCAGACCATATCGACGAAGAGACGAAGAATTCCCGTCGCGAGCGGCTGATGGCGGCGCAGCAAGAGGTGGCCTTCGCCTGGAACGAGCGGCAAATAGGCCGTCAGCTCGATGTGCTCATCGATCGGCCGGTTCCCAACGAACGGCACGCCTGGATCGGCCGGTCGTACGCCGATGCTCCCGATGTGGACGGGGTCGTCTACGTAACTGGCAAGAAACTTCGTCCGGGCCAGATCGCGCGCTGCGAAATCGTGGCCGCGCAGGAATACGACCTGATCGGCGCCGCCGTCGGCAAACCGCGCTGAGCCCTGGGGTTTGATCCCTCGGTGAGCGGAACGTCGTCGTAGGCACGCGGATTAAAGGTCGCCAGCCCGGCTCGTCCCAAGATGGCGACAGCGCGGACCATCGAGGCCCGTGTGCCGGGGCGGAGCGTCACAATAAACTCGGCGTCGCAGCGAAGACCCACTATCTGCCAAAACCCATCGGCGTGGCGGCCCACGGACAATCGAAACCCGGTAGGTACCGACGATGAACCATTTTGCGTTTCGCCTGCTATTTTCCGCTCTCGTCCTCTGCGGGCTCCTTCTTGGCCGCATCGCCCAAGCGCAAACCGATGCCAAGGACTGGCCGATGTACAACCACGACGTCCTGGGCACCCGCTTTAACGCTGCCGAAACGGCCATCAATCGCGAGACGGCCCATCAGTTGATCGAGAAGTGGCGTTTTCCGCCTCAGGGCGCGGAGCAAGAGATCGGCGTCATCCACGCCACGCCAACCGTCGTAGGTGGCTACGTTTACTTCGGCACCACGACCCGCAACCCGACGTTTTACAAGCTAGCACCCGACGGCACCGTGCGCTGGTCGTACCGCAATCCGGCTTACGGACAAACCGAGTCCCGCGCTCGAGCGGGCGCTGACAAGGTTGACGGCCCGATCGTTCGCCTGCAGACGTCCGACGAGGGGGGCATCTTCAGCTCGGCGCTGGTCACCCAGGACATGGTCTTCTTCGGTGACATGGGCGGCTGGTTCTATGGGCTCGACCGGGCGACCGGCAAGGAGCGCTGGAAGCTCAATGCGCGGGGGGACGGATTTCCCGGCGCCCACCAACTCAACGTGAGCATGGCGTCTCCCATCCTCGCTGACGGCAAGCTGATCGTCGCCGGCGGAACCCTGGAACAACTGATCGCCGCTCTGCCCGGCTACAAGTGCTGCACGAGCCGCGGCTTCGTCGCCGCCTTGGAGCCGAAAACCGGCGAGGTGCTTTGGAAATACGACGTCGGCCCCGTTCCTCAGCCCCTCGACCCGCCGATCACGATCAAAGACGGCTTCGGCGAGCACGTGTTTCATTCGGGCCCCAGCACAAGCTCCGTCTGGTGTACCCCGTCCTTCGACGCCGATTCGGGCACGGTTTACTTCGGCACCGACGTGAATACGGCTCCGCGAAGGCCAACCGACGACGACCCGAGGATGCACACGCGCGAGTCGTGCGCGATCATCGCCGTCAGCGTCGCCGACGGCTCAGAGAAATGGGTCACGCAACTCAACCCCGGCGACGTATGGACGAACGCGATGCGGTCGTACGACCCCAAAGAGGGCCGCTACAAGGACCAGTCGATCGGCGACACGCCAAAGATCTACACCATCGCGATCGACGGCAAGCCGACGAAGGTGGTGGGAGCGGGCTGCAAAAACGGCGGCTTTTACGTGCTCCGGGCCGACAACGGCGAGATCATCGATCATACGCCCCTCTACACCGGGCCGCCGGCGTATCCCCTCGTGCCGGAGCCGGACCGCAAGATGCTGGCCCTTCCGAGCGCGATCGGCGGCTTGCAGACCGGCTGCGCGACCGACGGCCGGACGATCTACACCAACGGCATCGACGCACTCTGGCTCGCCGCGGTGGCGTCGAGGAATCTGGCGGACGTGCCCGGCTACATCATCAAGCACGGGCCCGTGACCGGCGGACGCGTGGTGGCGCTGGCCCTCGACACCCGGAGCGAGCGATGGCGGCACGAGCGACCGAGGGTCGCCGCTCTGGGCGGACCGCCGCCGAAGCCGGCGTTCAGCGACGTAGGCGACCCGGTCGCCTCGGGAATCGCGGTGGCCAACGGCGTCGTCTACTTCACGGCGGTCGCCAGCGGAAAGCTGGTGGCCTTGGACGCGGCGTCGGGAGAGCTGCTGAAAGAGATCGATCTCGGACCGGTTTGGTCGGGACCCTCGGTGTCTCGCGGGCGGGTTTACGTGGGAACCGGCAACACGCAGTTCACGCCGTCGGACTACGAGGCTTTCTTTCCGAAGAAATACACCGGGGTGATGTACTCTTTCGGCCTGCCTGGCGAAGACGAAGTCTCGCGCCTCGACGCGAAAGAATGACCGGCGGGCAGGCGAGATGCCCGCCCCAGGGTACCGGTTCGGTTTGAGGGCGGGGCGTCGCCGCGGCGTTGCGTTACGGCGGCGGCCTGCCTATTCTGATTGGCGCCCTCCTCCCACGCCCGCCCCCACAGGAAAGTCGCCATGAGCCGCCCCGTTCCCGCTTCCGCCCCGTCAGGCTCCAAAAAATCCCGCCGCAGTTTTCTCTCGACGACGGCGGCGGCCGGATTCGGCTTCATGATCGTTCCCCGGCACGTGCTGGGCGGACCGGGTCACGTGCCCCCCAGCGAGCGCGTGAACCTCGCGGGCATCGGAGCGGGCGGCATGGGGGGCGGCGACATCGCCACGTTTCACCGGCTCGGCGCGAACGTCGTGGCATTATGCGACGTCGACGACGCCCGCGCGGCGGGTTCCTACAACGCGCTGCCGCAGGCACGCCGCTACAAAGATTTTCGTGTCCTGCTCGACAAAGAGGCGAAGAATATCGACGCGGTCACGGTCGGCACGCCCGATCATATCCACGCCGTGGCGTCGATGGGGGCGATCCGAGCCGGGAAACACGTCTACTGCCAGAAGCCGCTCACGCACACGCTCCGCGAGTGCCGGGAGTTGACGAAGGCCGCCCGCGCCGCCGGAGTCATGACTTCGATGGGCAACCAGGGGCACGCAACCGAAGGAGCGAGGCTCACGAACGAATGGCTTCGCGCAGGCGTGATCGGCGAGGTGCGCGAAGTGCACGTCTGGTCGGATCGGGCCGGCAAGCTCTGGAAACAGGGGATCGGGCGCCCCACCGACACACCCGCGGTGCCGTCGACCCTCGACTGGAACCTCTGGCTGGGTCCGGTTCGCGAGCGGCCCTACAACCCGGCCTACGCGCCCGTGAGCTGGCGGGGCTGGTGGGATTTCGGCACCGGAGCCCTGGGCGACATGGGCTGCCACATCATCGACCACCCCGTTTGGGCGCTGGAACTGCCGGCTCCCACGTCGGTCGAATCACGAACGACGCTCGACGGCACCGTCCTTGACGGCGGCAAGATCAACTTCGAGACCTATCCGCTCGCGTCGATCATCTACTACGAGTTTCCGGCGCGCGGCAAGTGGCCGCCGGTGAGGATGACCTGGTACGAAGGGGGGCTCATGCCGGCGACTCCCTCGGGGATGCCTGACGATCAGCGTCTGCCGGACAACGGTGCGCTTTACGTCGGGAGCGAAGGGATGATGTACCACGGCTCACACGGCGGCATGCCGCAGCTTTTGCCGGCGACATTACACGAGAAGGCCAAGACGGTCCCCAAGACGATGGATCGCTCGCCGGGTCACTACGAAGAATGGATCGCCGCGTGCAAGGGAGGAAAAGCGCCGACGGCCGGCTTCGATTACTCCGGGCCGCTGACGGAGATCGTCCTTTTGGGCGTGTTGTCTCTACGTGCGCCCGGGCGGCGGTTGGTGTGGGACAGCGCGAATTTGAAGGTGAGCAACGCTCCGGAGCTGAACGAGTTCACCCATATCGAATACCGTAAGGGATGGACGTTGTAAGCCCTCGAAAGTAGCTCCGGCACTGCGTTACGGGGACGGCGTCTGTTGCACCGGCCTCTCCGTCGCGGCGCGTCGGAGTCGCTTACTCGTCGAACGGGCTGCTAGGACCCGGCGGCGGGGCGTGCAAGGCGGCGATCTCGGCGTCTTCTTCTGCCACCCGCTTGGGCTTAGCAATCCGCACTTGCCGCACCGCGAACACGATCCCGGGCACGTTCATGAGAAACGCGGCCATGGCCGCCAGCGGAACGACGATCAGGAGCACGACCACATCGGCCGTGAAGTCGCGCACGTGCATCATCTCCGACAGCGAATAGATCGGGTTGCTGATTTCGATCAGCGAGTAGCTGTTGCGCAGGTCGGGCATCATCAGGTGGATCGAAAGCGGAATGCCGCAGCCTGCCAGGATAAACAGCACCTGCAAGAGCACGGCCAGCACGAGCGTGACGTGCGTGACGCGCCGTAGCAGGGAGATCACCAGCCGCGCGACGCCGAGATAAAAAATGATGTAGGAAAACGCCAACGTGCCGAAGGCCATGATGATCGCCGTAGATAGCCCCATGCGCCCTGTTGCAATCGATCCAGGGAAAGCCAGACTGTGGCCCAGCAGGAGCCCGCCGCCGATCAACAGCGCAGCCGCCAGGTTGGTGACCGTGAACATGTAGCCGGTCGCCGGCCCCGGATTGAACCAGGTGAAAAATGTCCGGCCTAAAAAACTCTGCGGGAGCTGTCTCTTCACGCGCAGCGACAGTTCGCCTAGCTCGGCGTTCATGAACAGTCCCATGGCCGACCAGTGCACAGCCGCCAGAACGAAGTAAAATACGCCCACCTGGGTATACTCGGCGTCTTCCTGCAGAAAATACCAGCCGACCCAGCCAATGAGCAGGGCCTGCTGCGCCACCATCACCCTACGCAGCGTCGTCGAGCGGTTGTCGCTGGCGAAGGTCAGTTGGGCGGCCGAGGCGAAGTAGAAAAGGGCGAAGTAGCTGGCGTAGGCCGTGAGCAGGACGGCGTTGAAGATCCAGAATTCGCGGCTCTGGAACGGGGGCGCCATATTGGCCAGCCCCGCGAAGCCCATCATCAGTCCCATCCAGAGCAACATCGCCAGGGCGAACAGAAAGAGCACCGAGAGCACGATCTGCCAGTGCTTCTCGTGCGTCAGCGTGGCCACGACCAGCCCCACCACGGAGGCGCCGAGCGACGCCAGAAAGAAACAGCAGATCACGTAGAGGATGGTCGGCGCGTCGATCCCGCGCAGCATGTAGGTGAAGGCCAGGCAGGGGGAGACGGCCGAGAGGTAGACGAGCATCTGCAGCACGGCGCTGCCCAGCTTGCCGCTGACCACTTGTCGCGGGCGGAGCGTCGTGATCGAAAGCAGCTCGTAGGTGCCGTCTTCGCGCTCCGAGGCGAGCGAGCGGAAGGCGCCGAACGGAACCACCACGAGCAGGGGGACCGCCAGGATCACGTAATACCCCAGAAACATGTCGAGGCCGCGGGCCGCGTAGTAGATGTCGGGCCCGATCAGTGCCACGCCGAAGATCGACCAGACCCAGGCCAGCACCAGAACCAGCGTGAACGTGATGACAAATTGCCGGCTCTTCAGCGCTTGCCGCGTCTCCTTCACCAGAATCGGGTTGAGCCGGTCCCCCAGCCAGACGAGAGCCCGCTCAAGGTCGACCCAAAGGTTGCCGGCGGAGAACGACCGGGACGCGGGGACCGTCGCAGGCGCAGTCTCTCCGCCGACTCCCAAGCCAACGCCGCTCATGTCCATGCCGGTGTCACTCATGGCTTGCCACGCCTTGTTTGCTAAAAACACCCAGTGTCATCGCCGCCGACGCACGAATCCGCGGGCCAACGAATGATCCGGGGCGCGCCGAACGATTCTTCGTTGCCAGCAGAGGATGGGTCACTGCACATGCCCCTCCGTGACCTGCATAAACACTTCTTCCAGCGTTTTGGTCTGGCTGCCGTAGGAGGCGACGCGAAACCCGGCCTCGATCATGGCCCGCAAGAGGGCCGCTTCCGTCTCCGCGTCCGACTCGTGAGCAAACAGCGCGCTGGTACCGTCGACCTGGATCTCGCCGATACCTTCGCGCTCGGCCAGCCAGGCGGCCAGACCGGCCGCGTCGTCGAGCAGGCGCACCTGCATTCGGATACTGTGTCGCGACTGACGTTGGCGCTGAATCTGGTCGACCGAGCCGACGGCGAGCAGCCGGCCGCGCTCGATGATGCCGACCAGATCGCACATTTCGGCCAGCTCGGTGAGGATGTGCGAGCTGACGAGCACCGTTTTGCCGTGCCCGGCCAGGGCGCGGATCATCTCGCGCAACTGGATGCGGGCCCGCGGGTCGAGTCCGGCGGCCGGTTCGTCAAGCACGAGCACACCCGGGTCGTGGATCAGGGCCCGGCCAAGGCAGAGCCGCTGTTTCATCCCTTTGGAGAGGCCGTCGATCGGCTTGTCGGCCAGCACATCGAGCTTGGTGAAGCTCATCACGTAGCTCAGCGAACGGGTGCGCTCGCTGCCCCGCAACCCGTAGGCGCGGGCGTAGAAATCGAGGTACTCGCGCACGTTGACGTTGGCATAGGTGCCGAAATAGTCGGGCATGAAGCCGAGCCGGCTGCGAACGCGGTCGGGGTCGTTGACCACCGAAAACCCGTCGACCAGCGCATCGCCGAAGGTCGGCTGATCGAGCGTGGCCAGGATGCGCATGCTGGTGGTCTTGCCCGCACCGTTGGGACCGATGTAGCCAAATACCTGGCCCCGCTCGACCACAAAGTTCACGTCGCAAACGGCCCGCGTTCGGCCGTAGTAGCGGTGCAGACCGCGCAGCTCAATCATGGGGTGCATCGGTCACCAGCTCCCTACAATCACGTGCAGGCTGTCTTCCTCGCGAGGCTCGTCGACGCCGAAGACCACTTCGGGAGAGCGTTCGACGACGGCGATATAGGTACGCGGAGCTAGCTGGGCACGATCCGCCTTTGAAGCCTGCCTATCGGCGCCCATCGTCGCGTCGCGCAGGCAGGTTTCCAGCCGGCTCGTGCCGAGCGAGGCGCCGGGAACGGCTCCGCTCGTCGCCGAACCATAGTATCGCACCCGGCCCCGGAACGTCGATTCAGAGGGCGGGACAAAGCCCTGCGGCACGCCCGGTTTGCGATCGTTAACCAGTTCCTGAATGGCCGATCGCCCGTCGCCCGGATCGACCGGCTTGAGCGAGGCCCGAGCGCCGGCCGCGATGTCTGCCCCGCCGTAGTGCCGGCCCTGGTCGTCCGCCACCAGCAGGCGAACCACCCGCGTGCCGAGTTGGTTCTCGATCTGGGCGCCCTTTTGCCCGCCTGGCGGAACGAACCGCAAGCCGGCTTGGCTGCGGCGAGAGCGGACGGTGAGGTATTGTGTCGGCGTGCGCGAGGGGACCCAGCCGGAAACAAGCTCCTGTTTCCCCGCCGACCAGACCAGGTTCTGGTGATAGGGCATGTTGTTCACGTCGCCGTCGTTCGACGTCAACGGCACGGCGATCAGGTCGTCGGGAAAGACCAGGCCTCCTGCAGGAGCCAGGCCGGCGTAGTACGAGATTCGCGACCACGAGACGGCCTGGCCGGCGCGCTGATCGATCTGCGTGTAGGTACGCGCCCGCACGCGCACGTCGAGCCCGTCGGCCATGATCGCGTAACTGAACAGTCCGAACGTCACGGTCACGGCCGCCAGGGGCACGATCAACACGAGCAGGTGGAGCTTTCCGCGGCGGCGGAGCCAGAAGTAGTTCAGCGGACCGATCGCCAGGACGAAACCCGTGATCAGCACCCGGAACTCGGTGACCGGCGCGAGCCCGACGCCCCGCACCAGCCAGTTCCAGAAATCGCCGTTTCTTCTCTGTAGTGACAAACCGTGGCGGCGATACCAGAGCCAGCGGTCGCTTCCTAGCGAGTTGAGCATCCAAACCCAGTGCTGGGCTGGTTGCTTGAAAAGGTCGTCCGTCGCGGCGGCGACCACCATGCCCGTCCCCAGCGGCCGTAGCATGAAAGGGGCGTCCTGAGGCATGGGCGCGGCGACGAGCGTAACTTGCGTGTAGGTGTTGTACGGGCCGCTCAGCTGATCGCGGTAGTCGTCTGGTTTTGGTCTGGTCCAGACCGTCTCGTCCGGATCGGAATGGCCGGCCAGCCGTTTGCTGAGGGTTGCCAGAGGCTCGAACTGGGCGCCCACGTTAAACACGATCAGGTTTCCGCCAGCCATCGTCCAATCTCGCAGCGCCTGGAATTGCTCTGGTTCTGCGGTGAACAACTGTTCGAGCTCGTCCACCGAGATGCAGATGATGTCGAGGCAGCTCAGCTCGATCCAGCGCCGCGGCAGATAGTTGGACGGCAGGGTAATGAGCGTCTGCAGCGGGGGCGGGCCGGTGCCGACTGGCGCCGTGGGGGCGCCCCAATAGGCTTGCTGCATGGTGACGACGTCCGCCGGAAATACCGAGGCCAAAAGCGATGAGTCGGGATCGGCCGCCAGCGTGCTTGCCCCCAGAGGAGGCGGAGCTCCCGCCGGCGTGGGCTTGGCCACGACCAGCACGTTCGGCAAGCCTTCGTTGGACATCGCGCCCGCGAACGATGTCAACGAGAGCTTCGGTCTATAGCGGCCGTCGACCCAGACCTCTACCTTGAAGTTTTGCAGCGGGAAGAGCTGAGGCACGGGGATCGTTTGCGAGACTTGCGTGCTCCCGGCGGGAATCTCGATGTCCTGGGCGACCGTGATTTCCCGAGAGCTGGGATAAAAATAGTTGTAGCCGTGGAACTCAAGGTGGACCGTTTGATCGGCCTTGCTCGGCGCCAGAGGGGCAACCGTCACCCGCACCGGCCGATAGCCGCCGCTGTCGAGCCACTGGGTGGAAATAGTGAGCGACAGGCCATTGGCGGCACTGCTCACGACCGTGCCGGTCGCGGCAGATGCCCCTTGCCCGGAGATGGCGGCGAGGATGGCGGCGACGAGTACCCGGCGAAGCATGCTCAGCTTTCCTTAGTTGAAGCTGGGGCGAAAGGCGACTGTCCCACCGCGGCCGCCCGGCCGCCCGGCGTCACGAGCGACAGGAGCCAGACGACAAAGAACATCAGGCCGTGAACCGCCAGGATCGCTGCCAAAGCGGCAATGGAGGTAATCACCGCCCCGGCCCATGGCGCACCGCGCAGAGCTGCGGCTCCCACAAGTGAGACGATACCGCACACCGCGGTGACGGCGAGAATTGAGCGTAACGAGAATTGCGGCATGAGCATACGCTGATTGTGCCATTATGGGGCAACACTTTCCAGCAAAATCAGATTAACCGGTTCGCTGGGCACAGCGATTGCCGGCCTATGATTTTTACAGGGACCGCCGAGGGCGCCCCTGGAGCCTGCTCCCGCCGGGAGAGGGCTACCGTGGAAAACATGTCGACTCGCGCGTGGCAATGAAAGATTGCTGGTGTCTCCTGAGTCTTTTGGCGCAGCCGTTCAGCCCGCGTCCGGGCAGCACGTCCTGTGGCACATCTCCGTGCCCGCTTCGTCGATTTCCGAGTCGGCGTCGTATTAAAAGAGGAAGAGTTCGATTGGGAGGTCATTCGCCGCCGGGGCAGAATTCTTGGGCGGTGCTTGACCGTCGGTTCGTTCAAGAAAGGACCATCTTATGAAGCCTGTGAACCAGAAGCACGAACTGCGGATTCAACTCGACACGAAACAATGCCGGTTGTCGGCCCATGATATCGAAAAAATGGAAGCTAATTTGGGGATCTTGCGGACCCGTGCCGGCCAGTTTCCGATTGCCGACCTGTATGTGACGGTAACCCGTTTTCCTCGCACCGGCGATTACCACGTCAAGACGAGCTTGGTGTTGACCGGGCGTACCTTGTTCACTGGCGACCGGGACGTGCTCGTTCATCCGGCTTATCTGCGCTGCATTCACAAGCTCGTGTCCAAGCTCGACGCATACATCGAGGCGTTGGGAAATAAGCCGGTTTTGTCCAAGCACCGGGAAGGGACCCAGCTAGAGGTTGTTCCCGTCGGCGTGCCTGACGGGGCGCAGATCGAACGTGCGGTCGAAAAAGGGGACTACGGCGCTTTCCGGCGGGCGCTCGACGTTTTTGAAGAGCCCGTGCGGCGGCGAGTGAGCCGTTCGATCAACCGTTATCCACAGCTTGAGGCTCGGCTGGGCGAGTCGCTCTCGGTTGACGACGCGGTCGAAGAGGTGTTTCTCAACGCATACGAGCGGTATCCAGAGAGGCCGCAGGCGTTGCGGCTGGGCGAATGGATGGAAGAGCTGATCGACCCGTCGCTACGAGCGCTCCTCGAACATCCCGATGAGGAGCTGGAATCGATCAACCTTGCCAGGACCTTGCAAGAAATGGATTTGGGAAGCTGACGGCGGCTTGGCGGCTGTCGAGACGCCTATTTGCGCCTGGCTCGGCTGGATGGCTGACGCGGGGAAGGGCAGACGGCCGCCTACTGGCGATCGGAGACGGCCGCGAGTCTGTGCCCCGCATGCCGACACACCGGGGTTTTGTCCCCCGAGCCTTCGGCGCCCATGACGCCGAGCGCAACAATAAAGCCGCAAGTCACTGACTTGCGGCCACTTAGTTCAGTACGCCTGGCAGGATTCGAACCTGCGACCTACGGTTTAGGAAACCGTTGCTCTATCCCCTGAGCTACAGGCGCAAATAGGCCATTTTTACGAGGTTTCTTGACGTTTCGGGCGGTCACGGTATCGTGTGGGTGACACCACTTTTGACACCTTGTGACTCCGAGGGCCCCGTCGATGGCCAAAGCCAACGTCAAAGTAACCGACAAGAAAAAGGCCAGCAAGGTTAGGCGTCCGAAGCGCCGACAAACGGTGCGCGAACACCTGCTGCCGTACCCAGAGTATCCACTGTTCCCGCACGCCACTGGGCGCTGGGCGAAGAAGATTCGCGAGAAACTGTACTTCTTCGGCAGGTGGGATCGCGATGATGGCACCCGGTGGCAGGAGGCGTTGGAACTTTACGAATTGCAGGTCGATGATCTGCGGGCGGGCAGGCGACCTCGCACCAGGACGGAAGGCCTAACGCTCCGCGAGTTGGTCAACCGCTTCCTGACCACCAAGCGGCACCTCGTTGACACTGGCGAGTTGACCGCGCGGACTTTCGCTGATTACCACGCGACGTGCGCCCGCGTGCTTGGGGCGTTCGGGAAGGGACGCGTGGTCGTCGATCTTGTGGCAGATGATTTTGAGCGACTGCGAAAGAACATCGCCAAGACCTATGGACCGGTTGCCCTGGGCAATGAAATCCAACGGTGCCGGTCTTTGTTCAAGTACGCATACGATTCCGGCCTCATAGACCGGCCCGTCCGGTACGGGCAGACCTTCAAGCGGCCCAACAAGAAAACGCTCCGCATGGTCCGCAATGAGAAGGGGCTGCGGATGTTCGAAGCCGACGAGCTGCGCCGACTCATCGCTGCTGCGGCCATGCCGCTGAAGGCCATGATCTTACTCGGCATCAACGCTGGTTTCGGCAACCACGACGTCGCCACGCTGCCTGTCACGGCACTCGACTTGAAGGGCGGCTGGGTCAACTATCCGCGACCCAAGACAGGCATAAAGCGTCGATGCAAACTGTGGCCGGAGACGATCGCAGCCATCGAGGCCGCACTGAAGACAAGGCCAGCCGCGCGCGAGAAAACGGCCGAAGGCATGGTGTTCGTCACGAAGTACGGCAAGTGCTGGGCCAAGTCACCGCGGCTGTCCGAGGATCCTGAGAAGCCTAACGAAGTCAAAGCCAACGTCGACAATCCCGTCACCAAGGAAACCCGCAAACTGCTCGATGAACTGGAGATGCACCGTCCCGGCTTAGGCTTCTATGCCCTCCGCCACACGTTTGAAACGGTCGCCGGCGAGTCGAAGGATCAGGTAGCCGTCGACTCCATCATGGGCCACAGCGACCCGTCAATGGCCGCTCAGTACCGCGAGCGCATCAGCGATGAACGGCTAGTGGCCGTGAGCGACTACGTCAGGGATTGGCTGGCAACGACGGACCGCCCCGACCAGGCGCCGGACGGCGGCTGGACGATTGAGCCGACGCCATCGCAAGCGCCTGAATCGGCACTAGAATAAGCGGCGGGACGTCGACCGCATCGGGAATCGGCGACAGAATCCGGTGGCTGGCTTCCTCGACATGCGATGGCCGCGGCTCGACCCGCCTTGGGATGGACACCACCATGACGAAGTCACCTGACAAGGACATTCTGCAACTTTTCCGCCGCGCGCTAACTGACGCAGAGTCTCTTGTCGCTATAGCGAATCACGACAGTGCGCAGGTGGGATGGCGGAGCGCCGATTCAGCCTGCCATCATCTGTCCATCCTACTCCAGTGCGTCGATAAGCTTCTTTTCGACGCCGACATCAGGAAGCACCTAGAGCTTTGCCCTCCCTCGGGATGCACACCAGATGGGGCTCGACTGCCCGGATTAAAGCTACGCAACATCTCATGGCATCATCTCACCTGCGACTTGGCACACGACGTTGCAATCACGGCGCTCGAGTGGTTTGACGCCGACGCCAGGTTCCTGTTTGCGGAGCCAGAGCGTGGGGTGGACGACTTCGACTATGTCGAGCGTCCGCACACTGATGACGACAAGGTCGTGCACTACGACGTGAGGCGGTTCAAGCCAGGTGAGAAGCGCGCCGCTCAGCTGGCCAAAATGCTGGAGCATATTCGCGAACGTGGCCATACCTACTGGCCTGATATGGCGGGTGCCCTGCGCAAGACTGGACTGAACAGCGATCACTTCGAGAGCACGTGGGCCGGGGTGCGCCGCGAGTGGCGCGAATTCGAGCGAGTCGAAAAGTCCGCACAAGAGGCATCGCCGCCTCGTGAGGATTTGGACGAAGCCAAGGAGAGGTCGGTTTCGACGGCACAGGCAGAGCGAGACACGATACCACCGACGTCTCAAACGCCAGAGGGAGACCAATGGCCGCCTGACTGGGCATTTCCAGCGGGCGGTTACTCGTACAAGGGGACCGAATGCTTGCTCAGCGGTAGACACCGCGATGTTCTCATGTGCCTGGTAAAGGCGGCAAGGCGTGGGATCCGGCTGACGATCGAAGCAATCATCGACGATGTCTGGCAGGGTTACGAACCAGAGCGCTCTAACGTTCGCGGGGTGCTTTCCCAGGTTAATGCGCACCTTGTCGCCAAGCTTTCACTGCCTGGGGACGCGCAGCCTGTGCAACAGCACGGGAGGGGACGTCACGCCGTTTGGTGGCTCGACATGAACGGCAAGAGGAAATCCAGGGACCGAGCGACGCCGCCAGCGCGAAAGCGGCAAGCGAAAAACAAGCGCTAGCGCAAACGTTAGCCAAGCGATGCAGTGTTAGCCTTCGGCCATGAACACTGCACTGACTACTTCGCAGGGCACTCTGCCCAAACCCGAAGAGGTAATGCGGCGCATCGTCGCATGTCGGGAGGAGTTGGCCGCACTCCGCAAGCTCTACCGCGCAGCCGTTGCCGCGAGGCAGGCCGAGGAGGCCAGGCAGCGCAAAGGGGCGAGCCAATGATCGTGTCCTACTTGACCCCACCGGCGGCCGCCAAGGAGGTCGGTGTCGACGCGGCCAAGGTCCGGCTGTGGATCAAAAACGGTGAACTGAGGGCGGCGAACGTCGCCAGCACACGCGGTTGCCAACCGCGTTGGCGCATCCATCGGGCCGATTTTGAGGCGTTTCTCGCGTCGCGCGGAGCACGTCCGCAGACCAAACCGACACGCCAGCGACGCGCGCCGGCGGCTGATGTCATTGAGTTCTTTTGAGCAAGGCCGACGGCACGTCCTTGGGCAAGGTGGAAACAGAGGTGGAGGCGATGCTGACGGCCTGACGGTTGAAGAGGCGGAGCAGGAGACCCTGGAACGGTTCGTCGGCAGTCTCTCGGAGGGAGTCGCGGGCAAATGAAATCTGATCTAGCTTCGGTTTCTCGGAACGGCAGACGGCACTCGAGTGCTACCGCGTCCAGACCGCATCCTAAGGTACACATTGAGATCGTTCGGCGGACGCTCGAATTGCTCCATCCCGGTCCTGATCCCTTCTTTGAAATCCGCGCGCTCGACATACCCGGACGCGGAAAGCCCCATACGGCCAGCGGGTATTTTTCGGATTACCAACTGGCCGCGGAACAGATCGTCAAATTCGACGGGGAGAAGACGCCTGGCGGCATCTACGTCACCATGAATCCGCCGGACGCAGACCTACACGCACGTTCGCCCGACGAAATTCGCGAATACATCGACCCGGTAACGAATGACGACAACATCCTCCGACGGCGGCACATAATCTTCGACTGCGACGCGCACCGGCCGGCAAAGGTGATGGCCAGAGAGGAGCAGCGGGGCGCTGCTATGGAGTTAGCCCATGACATTGAAGAGTTTCTGAAGTCGCACGGTTGGCCGTTGCCGCAAACCGGAATGAGCGGCAGCGGGTATTACCTGCTGTATCGCGTCGAATTACCCAATGACAAATCGTCGTTGGCGCTCGTCGAGAAAATCCTGAAGGCGGTTGACCATCAATTCCAGGGACGCGGCGCCAGCGTTGACATCGGCATGGGCAACGCCTCGCGTATCATCAGGGTGTTCGGCACGATGAACCGAAAGGGTTTCTCGACCGAACGGCAACCCCATCGGCTCGCGGAACTGTACGAGCCGCCGGATACGTGGGAGGTGGTTCCCCAGGAGAAGCTGGAGGCGATCGCCGCCCTTCTGCCCGAAGAGACCGCAACGAATCAGCGGAACAATGGTAATGGGCATACCAATCGGCCCTACACCGGCGAATCGTTTGACCTCGCTGGCTTCATGCACCGGCACGGCATCGAGGTCGCCCGCACGGGGCCCTGGAAGGAAGGCGGGAAGAAATACATCCTGAATGTCTGCCCCTTCAATCCCGATCACACTAACGGCGCGGCATTCATTGCCCAGCAACCCAACGGCGCCATCGTAGCCGGGTGCCACCATAACGGCTGCAAGTCACCGGAATGGACTTGGCACGAACTGCGGGAGCTCTATGAACCTGGCTGTCACGACCGAGCGCGCGATCGAGACAGACACGAGCGACACGAGAGGCGACGGGAAGAGCCGCAGCAGGAAGACTTGACGCCGATCGTCGTTGACCACAAGTGGATGACCTTCGCCGACTTCATGGCCCAGGACGCGCGGCAGAGTTATCTGGTCGAGGAGGTCGTGCCGGAAGCGATGGGTGGAATCATCAGCGGTCGATTCAAGACGCTCAAGACAGGTATTGCCCTGGACCTCCTTATCAGCCTGCGCACCGGGTGCCCGTTCCTTGGCAAGTTCGCGGTGCCCAAACCAATGCCATGCGCGTTCATGACCTGCGAGACCAGTCCGGCCAACATCATTCACGCCTGCCGGCGAATCTGCGATGCAAAGGGTATCGACTATCGCGAAGGGCCGCACATCTCACAAGAACGCGCCAACATGATGGACGACCGGCACCTCGAACGCCTGGAACGTGAGATCGACGCAAACGGCTGGCGATGCGTTGCGCTCGATCCCACGTATTTGTTGTTCTCAGGGCTGGGGGAATTCTGCAACAACGTCTTCAAGATGGGGAAAGAACTCGCACGACTGACCGACCTCGTTCGCCGCACCGGCTGCTCGATCATCCCCATCAACCACAACACGAAGCACAGGGCGAGGGACATTGAGCGATTCGCTCCACCAGAGTTATCTGAAATCTCGATGTCTGGCTTCGCCGAATGGATGCGGTTTTGGCTGTTGCTTTCTCAGAGCGACGAATGGGACGAAGAGACCGGCCATCACCATTTGTGGATGCGAACTGGTGGCGCTGGTCACGCCTCGCTGTTTGGGGTCGACGTTGTCGAGGGTCCGATGGAGGCCGACAAGCTCAGGCACAAGTGGGAGGTATCGATCACCGGAGCCAGCCAAACGCGCCGGGAGCAGAAATCCAAAAAGGAGAACGCCGCCGCCAAGAAGAAAGAGGCGACCGAGGCGAGGCAGCTCGCAAGTCTCCTGGAGGCCTTGGGGGGATGCGAAGACTTCGAGAGCAAGAATGTGCTCAAGGAAAAGGCCGGCCTGCACGAGAACGCGTTCGGGCCGACCATACGGACGGCCATTGACTTGGGGAGAGTGGAGACCAAGCAGATTGTGAAATACGGGAACGAATGCCAGGGCTACAGACTCATTCGAGGAGGGGGTCGGGAAGGTCGGGAAAACTGATGCGCTCCCGACGTGGAGGAGGGGACGGGGGTGTACGGGGCCTATATATAAGGCCCCACGTACCCCCCCCTCCCCCGTCCCGGTGATTGGGACTTCCCGTCGTCGACTGCTTCCCGACCCTGAAATTCACTTAAAGACCGAGATAAAGAACCGCAGTGGATACTCCAACGACACAGGCGAGCTATTCCAGAAGCGCGTCGGCCTGTCCGAAGAGCCGCGCTTGTGTCCACCGGCAAGTCAACAATTATGCGCCGACAACCCCGAATGCGGGTCCGATTGGGCCTCAACCACCTGCAGAAGGCCGATTTGTTTTGAACGCGACGCGATATGGCGTACAGCTAAAAAGGGAGGGGACCACAGTGGCAAAAAAATTTCGGTTCCATGAGTTCGCCGACCTGTTTCCTTTGCTCGAAGGTGTCGAGTTCGAAAAGCTCGTCGCCGACATCCACGAGAATGGACTGCGCGAAGACATCGTGGTGCACGACAGCAAGATCCTCGATGGCCGCAATCGTTACCGAGCCTGTCGCGCTGCCGGCGTCGAGCCCCGCTATCGCACCTACAATGGCGACACATCGCCGTGGGGCCTGTTGCGGTTCGTCGTCTCGGCAAACCTCCGGCGACGCCATCTGGCGAAAGACGTGCTCGCCGTTTGTGCCGCCGAAGCGGAAGACCTAATTTCCCGGTTGGCCACCGCTGCGAAAGAAAAGCAGCGGCAAGCTGGCGGCGACAAGCGCTCTGCCGCAAGACGAAAACCGCTTGAGGAAAAAATTCCTCAAGCGATCGACGGTCACGAGCGAGCACCCCAGGTTCGTACCCAACTCGCTGAAATCTTCGGCACCAACGAGCGATACGTGGGCGACGCTATCAGGCTCCGCAAGGAGCAGCCCGACGTCGTCGAGGAGATCAAGCGCGGCACGAAACGACTCTCTCGGGTCAAAGCCGACGAGAAGAAGAAGGCGAGGATCGCCGAGCTGCGCGAGCACAGCAACCTCGTCTCCCAGAAGGCACCACCGAAGGTGCTCGAAAAGCTCAAATACGCCTGCATCCTCGTCGACGCGAGCTGGTACTCCGGCGAGAACGACACGAACTGGATTGATGTCACGGGTGGGATGCCGATCGAGGATTACGCGGCGAATGATGCCATGATCTTCGTCCGCACAGGCGGGAGCCGAATTGCCGCCGGCCGAGCGGAATCCCTGATCGGACGGTGGGGCTTTCTGCTCATCGACGAACACCTGCTGCTGAAGGGCGTGGTCGACAGACGCGGCCGATTCTTTCGGCAGACGGTTGAGGAAGTGGTCGTGGGCGTGCGAGGGAAACCTCAGTGGCCAGGGCAGAAACCGGATGGCCTTGTTCAATGCCCACCTGGGAAGGTCCACCGACTAATCGAGACGCTGACGCCGTTCGCCGACAACCTTCGATTGGAGTTGTTCAGCCAACGGCCGCGGAAGGGGTGGGTTTGCTGGGCGGATGGAAAGGAGCCAGTTGCCGCATGATGTTTGATCCCACGGAGGCGGTTCTGCTCCGCCGCCGAATTCAAGTTTTGGAAGCTGCTGGCCAACACGGCATTGCAGCAGAGTTAAAAAGTCAGCTGGCTGCAATCGAGGCAATGGGAGCTGCGGCCGAGCCGGAGGAGCCGATGCCCAACGACGCGCTCGAGGCGGCCGCTGATGCCACCGCGAAACTGACGCCCCTGGCCGTCTTCCCTCGAAGGATCGCTACGGCGCTCAACCGCTACGGCGTCGTGGCCGTCGAGGACCTGGCGAACTGGAACACCGCCCGGCTCTTGCTGATTCCGGGTTTTGGCCCGCGCGAGTTGTCGCAGGTCGCGTTGGCTCTGGCGCGCCTCAAAATGCCGAGCCTGCTGGGCTCGGCAGGCAACGTGCTCGACTCCCTGCCAAATCTTGATCCTGGTGCCATCGACCGCAACCTCGGCCGCACGCCGGAAGAGGTCGACCACTTCCTGCGCGAGCTGGCCTCGGGGGTGCCCGACCGGGAGGTCAGCGCCGAAATGGGAGCACAGCCAGCGTGGTACGGCTACCCCCATCAATGCGCTCAGTCGCTCAAGAGCCGCCACCGCGCCCGCTACGTACAGTTTCTGCTCGAGCAGTTCAAGACGGAGTTCAAAGGCGAGGACTGGTGGGTCTCGGCGTCGGTCGAACGCACGAGCGTGGCGCGGTGCCGGGCGAACAAGGGCGACCCGGATCGAGCGGCCTGGTGCCTCCGCTTGGTGATCCGAGTCACCGAGGAAGAGGCCGCCAAGCAGTTGGCAGGAGCAGTGAAGATTCGAGGCCGGTGGCAGTGGAGGAGTGTGGGCATCGCGTTTGACGAAACTCTCGGATGCTAGCACAGGCCATAGGAGATAGGCGTCACAGACCTTCCGAGCCACCACGAGCTGGTGCTGGCGCAGTGAAATGCCAAGCCGTAGAAACGGCGACGTAGGTGGATTAGCGGGGCAGCACCGAACCGCGTCGTCTTTTCTAGCGAAGATTTAACAAACCAAACGCTTGCTCCGGTGTCTAGAATAGGCTAAGGTAACGCCAGCTTGCTCTACTTTGCGGTGGGTCGTCTTGACTGTCACGCCGCCGGCCAGCGAAGCAACTTAGGGAGGAGTAGACTCGCATGCCTGCGCCAAAGACCGAGCACGCGTTCTCTGACTCGTTCATTGTCTTCTCGGAAGAAGATGCCAGAGCACCCGATGTTCAGGTGCTGACTTGGTCGGATTCTTGGTACACGCGGACCGACCGTCCTTCTCCGTCTTGGCAGCCTCGCGGCCGGATGCAAATGATCAGATGGCAGTTGCTTCGGGCCGTGAAGGGCCTTCTCGGTCACTACTGATCGCTCGCGGCGGCCCGATCTGATTCCCCCCGAACGGCTTGACGGTGCATCGGCCGATTTCTTATCCTTTGATGAACACGTCGGTTCGCTGAGGATTTGCTCGGATGCCAATCGCCCGCAATCGGGCTTGGTTTGCTCTTCGCACGCTAGGCTGCAAGGATGGACCATGGATGACTTTGGAGCGCGCATTCGCTCGCGTTTTAGTCGATGGGAGTGGAAGCAGTCGGGCGCGATCGGGCTAAACGCGCTGGCCGTGCTTGGGTCCGTTGCCTCGGTGGTAGGGCTCTTCCTCGGCGCCGGAGGCGCGATGGCGATCAGAGACGTCTTTATCGGTTGCGTCGCCCTCTCCGGTCTGGTGTCCCTTTGGCTGGGGGCATGGCTTTACAAGGCCAGCATACGGCGATCTCGCTACGCCGAGGCGTTCTTCTACGCGCACCATGTGATCCACTATCTGCGAAACGAGTTGGCGCAGATTGAACTACACGATCTGAAATCGGAAGCGCTACAGGAGCGGGCTCAAAGAGCCGTGCAGCTCGTGTTAGATGCAGTCTCCCGTGCCTTCATCGTGGTCACGGGCGCGAATTGCCGCGCGTGCATCAAAGTCCTGCAGGAGCCATCAATGTTGGACGGTCAGTCCATCACACGCGAGCAGATGTGCGAGTTCGGCGAAGTCAGGTGCTTTTCACGCGACTCGGTTTCGGCGGCACATATGACGCCCGACGACGACACCCCGTCGCGGCTAAACCGCAACCCGCGGTTTTCGGATCTCTTTACCGACGAGACCTTACGATTCTATCACGGCGCCGACTGCAACGACCAGAAGAAGCACCACACGGACAGCCATGAGAAATACCCCCACGGCCTGCCGTACCAATCTGAGTTGGTTTGGCCCATCCGTCTGCCATCGTCGGTCTATCCGCAGTCGCAGGGAGAGCGACCCAAGCAGAAGCTCGTCGGCTATTTGATCGTTGATTGCCGGCGCAAAAACGCATTCGAAGAGCGAGTCGACTTTGAAATCGGCGCGCTCTTTGCAGACGCCCTCTACGGGTTTCTTGACAAGTGCCATGTTCGGTATTACGGTTACTCGCCGAACAAGGACCGAGTGCCTGCTTCCAATGGTTCGCAAGCGGTTCCCGTGAAGGGGTAAACATCGAACCCTGGCAAAGGATGAACGTCGCATGGATGAAGAACGCGACCGATCTTTCGAGGACAGCCCGGCAGGTTCTTTGAGTCCGCCCGACGAGCCGGCGACCTTCGTAGTCACGGACGATGCTGGTCGACCTGACACTGTGGTGCTTGCTTGGTCAGAGTCATGGTGCCGACCACCAGTCGAGCATCGCCCGGAGCTGCCCGGACTTTCACGGCGCCGGTGAGCTGCGACGCGCCCTCGGTCCATCGAGTCGTCGTGCCTCGCACCGTCGTCGTTTTTTTTGCGCGCCATTTTGATTGGGCGCGCGCGTCCCTCGAACATTCTTTACGTGCCGCAGATCGAGCGATTGAGCGCGCTGGTGGGCAAAACTACCCACATCGTCGGCTGATCCCTTCGTAGGGGGAGCAAGACAAATGTGCCCTTACTAAGCGTTATTCGCTGAGTGCCCGCCGACCGTTTGTTGCGACCTTAGCCAAGCCACCCGCTACCGACATTGAGCCGCATCCCCTGCCGCTCAACGAAGGTAGCACTCGATGAAAATCGAAATGCGTCGGCTCTCCGAGATCAAGCCCTACGAGAGCAACCCGCGCATCAACGACTCAGCCGTCGACGCCGTGGCCAAGAGCCTGAAGGAGTTCGGCTTCCGGCAGCCGATCGTTGTGGACACCGAAGGCGTGATCGTCGTCGGGCACACGAGGTGGAAGGGGGCCCAGAAGCTCGGCCTGGAGTTCGTGCCGGTTCACGTGGCGACCGATCTGACGCCCGACCAGGCGCGGGCCTATCGCATCGCCGACAATCAGACCGCGACGTTGGCCGAATGGAATCCCGAGTTGCTCAGCGGCGAGCTCGCGGCGCTCAAAGTATCGGACTTCGACATGAGCCTGCTAGGCTTTTCGGACGACGACCTGGCAAAATACCTCGGGCCGATCGAGAACGAGGGCCTGTGCGACCCGGACGAAGTCCCGGCGCCGCCGGATGAGGCGATAACGCAGCCTGGCGACCTCTGGATCCTCGGTGACCACCGGTTGCTCTGCGCCGACAGTTCGAAGCCCGAAGATGTGGACCGGCTGCTCGATGGCGCGGTGATCCATCTGGTGAACACGGATCCGCCATACAACGTGAAGGTCGAGCCCCGGAGCAACAATGCGATCGCGGCGGGGCTATCGAGCTTCCAAGGCACCACCCATCACCAAGGCCTCGACGTCGCGCGGCATCCGGGGAAGGCGAAGCCGACCGGCCGAAAGCTACGACCTAAGGATCGACCGCTGGCCAACGACTTCGTTTCCGACGAGGAGTTCGACCGACTGCTCGATGCTTGGTTCGGCAACATGGCTCGTGTGCTGGCGCCGGGGCGAGGCTTCTACATCTGGGGCGGCTACGCGAATCTGGGTAACTACCCGCCGTTTCTGAAGAAGCACGGGCTGTACTTCAGCCAGGGTATCGTTTGGGACAAACAGCATCCGGTACTCACCCGAAAGGACTATATGGGTGCGTTCGAGCTCGCGTTCTACGGTTGGAGGGAAGGGGCCGGCCATCAGTTTTTCGGGCCGACGAATGCGACCGATTTGTGGCACGTGAAGAAGGTCAACCCGCAGAACATGATCCATCTGACGGAAAAGCCCGTCGAGTTGGCCGTCAGAGCAATCCAGTACTCGTCGAGGCAAGGCGAGAACGTGCTTGATCTGTTCGGCGGTAGCGGCTCGACGCTGATCGCGTGTCAGCAGACCGGGCGGCGAGCGTTTCTGATGGAGCTTGACCCGCTGTATTGCGACGTAATCACGCAGCGCTGGGAGAAGTTCACGGGCGGGAAGGCGGAGAGGGTGACGCCAGAACCGACATTGAGGTCTTGATATCGTTGCCAGACGGCTGCGACTGCGATAGCCTAATCGGGTGGTGTCGACTCGGGGCGCTGATCGCTTAGGTCACGCGATGAACGCAGATCGCAACCTCCTCTTCGGCCTGCTCGCCCTCCAGCTGAATTTTGTTGACCGTCATCAGTTGGTGTCCGCGTTTGACCGCTGGACGTTGGACAAAGCACAGCCTCTCGCGCAAATACTTCAAAGCCAGGGCGCCCTCAGTGGCGACCGGCTGCTCCTGCTCGAAGCGCTCGTCTCCGAGCACCTGAAGGTTCACGACAATGATCCGCAGAAGAGTCTGGCAGACCTGACGCCGGTTGGCTCGGCGCGCGACGAATTGCACCGCCTCGCCGATGGAGACGTGCAGGCCAGCCTCGCCCATGTGTCAATCGCACGCGGCCATGATGCACGAGACTTGCCATCGACACTCTGCTTCCCGGTCGGCACGCCAACCTCTGCCGGCACCCGATTCCGAGTTCTCCGCCCACATGCGCGTGGCGGCCTGGGCGAAGTCTACGTGGCCGTTGACGAGGAGCTTCACCGCGAGGTCGCTCTCAAGGAAATCCAAAAGCAACATGCCGATGAACCGGAGAGTCGCACGCGGTTTCTGTTGGAGGCAGAGATCACGGGTGGGCTCGAGCACCCTGGCATCGTGCCTGTCTATGGCCTTGGAACATACGCCGACGGCCGTCCGTTTTACGCTATGCGGTTTATCCGCGGCGACAGCCTTAAGGAAGCGATCGAGCAGTTTCACAGCCATGCGCCACGCAAAAGTTCGAACGATGGTTCCACGTCGCGAATAAGGCCAAACTGCGGTGCGGATGGCAGCTCGCATGTCGGCAAAGATGCCTTCTCCTCCGTCGAGTTCCGTAAGCTTCTTGGTCGTTTCATCGACGTTTGCAACGCGATCGAATATGCCCACAGTCGTGGTGTTTTGCACCGGGATTTGAAGCCGGGCAACATCATGCTTGGCAAGTACGGCGAGACACTCGTCGTCGATTGGGGCTTAGCCAAAGTTGTCGGCCGACAAGATCCGCAGGCAATGGGGGAAGAGTCAACGCTCCGTCCGACGGCCGGCAGCGGCTCGACGCCGACGGAAATAGGCCGAGCAGTCGGAACGCCACAATTCATGAGCCCGGAGCAAGCTGAGGGACGGATTGAGCAACTTGGCCCCGCGAGCGACGTCTACAGTCTCGGCGCCACGCTTTACACCCTCCTTACCGGCCAACCGCCCTTCAGCAAAGACGACACTCGTGTGGTTGGGCGCGTCGCGCGTGGCCAGTTCTCTCGGCCACGGGAGCTTAATCCTGAAATCCCGCAGGGCTTGGAAGCCGTGTGCCTCAAGGCAATGGCTTTAGAGCCCACGGGCCGTTATGAGTCTCCGCGCGCCCTCGCCGACGACATTGAGCACTGGTTAGCCGACGAGCCGGTCTCGGCGCTCGACGACACGTTCATCGAACGAGCGGCTCGCTGGACCCGCCGACACCGCGCCGTAGCCCGGTCCGCCGCGGCGGCGCTGCTGACAATCAGCGTTGTGTCGGTTGCGGCAGCGCTCTTCGTCGACCAAGCGCGTCGCGATGAGAAAGCCACTCGTCAGTTGGCCGACAGCGCGGCCAAGCGCGCCGACCAGCAAAGGCAAAACGCCCTAGCCGCCGAACATAACGCCGAGCAAGCCGCCGCGAGCGAAAAGGCGCAACGGATCGAGGTCGAACGCCAATCTCGCATTTCCAACGTGTGGCGGTTAGCCAGTCAGTCACAAGTCGTTCGTAGCGAACGTCCCGTCTTAGCGCTGCTGCTGGCATTGGAAGCGCTAGAGCTCGCCGATGATCGCCACACGGCGTCGATCACCTCGGCGCGGCAGGCTCTTCGCGACGGCCTAGCGGAAATTGGCGGGCTACCGCTATTGAATCACAGTTCTCTCTTTTCCGTTGCCAACTTGACCTTTAGTTCGGATGGCCGTTGGCTGGCAGCGGCCGCCCGCGATGAAGCCGCTCGTTTATGGGACCTGAAAGCCGGAGGCGCAGCCCCTCGTTCGATCGTACTTCCAGATTTCGCGGACGGCTCCATTACCGGCGAACCGCTTGCGTTCAGCCGCGATGGCCAATGGCTGGCCCACGCGGGCGATAGCTATACCATTCGGTTGTTGAAACTGCAGGCAGCTGATCCTCTAGCTGATTCGGCCACACTCCGCAGCCAAGACGAGCTTGTTGAACGGCTGGAGTTTAGTCCAGACAACCATTGGCTGCTGTGCATAGGGCTGAAGAAAGCTCATTTGTGGAACCTGACGTCACATGGCACAGACGACAGTCCCATCGTAGTCAGCAGTGCCGTCATGAAAGAATTTAAAAGTATATACGGTGAGCTGCCGTTGGGAGCCCTTAATATGTTCTCCCCCGACTCACGTTGGTTGGTTACGACAAGTGCCGACGGCACGAAGTCACTGTGGGACCTGCGGGTGAGTGATCGTCAACCGACCGTAGCTGTAATTGAAGGCGAAAAGGAGATCGCCTTGGCGCCAACGTTCAGTTCGGATGGCCGTTGGTTAGCTGCGGCCAGCGGGGAGAGTTCAGCGTACTTGTATGATTTGACGACCGAGGCTCCAGTTGCCAGCGCCCTCCGATTGCAAGGGCATCACGGTCGTACCGGCATGATCGCGTTCAGCGCTAACAACCATTGGTTGGCGATTGGCTCTGATACCGGAGCAAGATTATGGGAATTGACTCCGAACGGCCCGTCCACCGCTCCTCTTGCCCTGGGAGAGGAGCCGATCGTGAAGAACCCGATCTTCGACCCGTGGTTCATCGGATTCAGTCCCGACAACCACTGGTTGGTCGCGGTCCAGCAGACCACCACTGATCCCAACGGAGACCACAAGACGGCACGTCTGTGGGATTTGAGCACAAAGGACGCCGTCGGTAACCCGATTACGCTCGACGCACCGACTGGCGCCAACCATTCCTTTTGGACTCTGCGATTCAGCCCCGACGGTCATTGGCTGGCGGAGGAGGGTCACGATACGTCACGCGTTTGGGATTTAACGGCGGCCGATCCACCAGCTACCGCCATTTGGCTTCGCGGGCACACAGGGATAATCCAAAATGTGGCATTCAGCCAAGATGGCAAATGGTTAGCGACCGGTAGCCATGACTCTACCGCTCGCGTGTGGAACCTGACGGCCGATCAACCGGCGGCCAGCGCGGTCCTCCTGCGCGGACACGACGATTGGGTGGCCAAGACAAGTTTTAGTCCCGACGGACAATGGTTGGCGACGGCCGGCCGGGACGGGGAGGCGCGCCTTTGGGATCTCGCGCCCAGCAATGGCGGCGCGGGGTGCGTCACTCTCCCTGGTCAAGTGTTTGCGGTGTTCAGCCTCGATGGGCGCTGGTTGGCGACCATGACGCCAAAGAACGCCGCGCAACAAGCGTTGAGTTACGACGTGCTTTTGTGGGACAGGAAAGCCGACGATCCGTATGCGCGGGCCGTCGTGTTCCGCGACCAGCGCTGGCCGGCCTTTAGCGCTGATGGCCACTGGTTGGCCACGGCAGGGGACGGCGGTGAACTGCAATTGTGGGATCTCACGGCAAACGACCCAGCCGCCGCTGGCACCACGATCGCAGCGGGTGTTGGCCTACTACATAACATGGCGTTCAGCGCGGACGGCCGATGGTTGGGAGCGGTTCGTCCAGGCGGTCTGGTTTCCCTCTGGGATCTTGCGGTCAAAGACACGACCGCCCGTTCCGTTATGCTCAACGGCTGCGCGGAACATGTACATCAGTTGGACTTTAGTGTGGATGGCCGCTGGCTCGGCACTGGGAGTTACGAGCGGCTTCAAGTTTGGGATTTGAGCCAGCAGACGCGACCGATGATTCCAATCGAACTGGATACAAGATTCGTGTTCCCTGGAGGACGGTTATTTAGCGCGAATGGCAATTGGTTGGTAGGGACTCGCAAGGGCGAGGGCGGTTCGGCACTGGTTTTATCGAACTTGAAGTCAAAAGACCTACGCGACGATTCGATTGCCATTGATGACACCGGATCTATTAGCACTTGGGCATTCAGTCACAATGACCGCTGGCTAGCAACCGCAGACCACAAGGGAACGATTCGCCTAACAGATATGGCGACGGGCCATCGGAAACCTGCTTTCGAGATGCTTGGCGGACATCGTTCCCCTGTGCTCGGCATCGCATTTAGCCCGGACGGTCGATGGCTAAACACATGGGCTTTCGACGGCGATCGGTTGTGGGATTTAACGGCAGATGATCCAGCGAGTAGTTCGATCGCGGTGCACCGACACACGGGCCATATGCCGCAGGCGTCGCCGTTCAGTCCCGACGGACTGTGGTTGGCGGGGTACGGCGTGGGCGGCATTCGATTGTGGCCACTCGCGCAAGAGGAGCTGGTCCGGCGCGCACGTGCTGTCGCAGGTCGCGAGCTGACGATCGACGAGCGCTCGCAATACCTTATCCCCAAGGCCGCCGCATACATTACGCGAGCGCACACATTTGCGACGGATTGGCAGTGGGACGAAGTGATTGCTGACGTCACGCGCGCCGCTGAGCTCGACCCCGCCAAAGCCTACTGGCCACTCTATTGGAAAGGGGTATCGCAGCTCGCGAATGATGACGCCGAAGGCTACAAACAAACGTGGCGCGCACTGTATGAGCAGTTCAAAGATGCGGAACCGGCGGAGGCCGTCGAGCGGATTGTTCGTGGGTACATTCTCGGCAATCCAGAGCCCAAAGTTTCTGCCGAAATTGTTCGCATGGCGAGGTTCTATGCGCAGAACGATCCCGCAGGGAAACGACTTGTTGGTGGCGCGCTGTTGCGTGACGGGCAGTACGCCGCCGCCGTCGAAGTGTTGACCGAGGCCGCCAGGCAGTTCCCCGCCGCGGCCTGGGACCAGATTCTTCTCGCGATGGCCCAACAGAAGAGCGGCCAAACCGACGAGGCCCTGGCAACGCACGGGAGGTATCTTGAGTTGATAACCGGCGAAAACTACGATGATTCATCGACTCAGTGGTGGGAGCAGTGTGAAGCCGATCTGCTAACGGCCGAATTTCAGGCGCTCTTCGACGAGGCAGGCAACGGTGAGTAGCGCGGCGGCAAGCCGAACTACGCACTGACCGCTGAAAGACCGACCTCGCAGCAATCGTGAGGGCCGATGCCTGATCTGAAAGTGATGCCACCGGCGTTGCCCGGTGGGGTTTCACGTTTGCAATCTAAACAGGCGGAGCTGTTTCACCCGACGTTCTCGCCAACCGTCGCCCGCGGGCAATCGCATTCTACGGTTGGAAGGAAGGGGCCGCGCACCAGTTCTTCGGGCCTACGAACGCGACCGATTTGTGGCACGTAAAGAAAGTGAACCCGCAAAGCATGGTTCACCTGACTGAAAAACCCGTGGAACTTGCCGTGCGAGCCATCCATTATTCCTCGAAGCACGGCGAAAATGTGTTGGACCTTTTTGGAGGCAGCGGGTCGACACTCATCGCGTGTCATCAGACGGGCCGGAAGGCGTTCTTGATGGAGCTGGATCCGCTCTACGCGGACGTGATAGTCCAGCGGTGGGAGAAGTTCACGGGAGACAAGGCGGAGCGGGGTGGGGCGTAGGCTCACGGTTCAACCGAGCTGGCCAGGCACAGCCTTTCCACGGCGACGCTTCGCTTCGCTCTGGCGGGAGATCGATTTCTTCGGCCGTGTGCGTTGGCGGCAATCACTGCTTGACTTCCCGGTAACCCCGGGATGTACTCCTTGCAAAGGAAAGACGCGGCCGAAATGTAAGGCTGGTTTCTTCAATGCGATGTCCGCATGTCAGTGCGGGACGTGGGCCTGTGGCTAACCGGATGGTGACCGTCCTCACCGTCACCCCCGGCGACTCCGCCCGCGACACCGTTTGGAGCCTCGCCAAAGGTCGAAAGTGGCGCTGTCCAACTAGACTGGCATGAGATAACCGAGTGAGACAAACATGCAGATCAGCGACGAGACTCGGACGAAGATTGCCCGAATCGAGTACCTCGCCGGCAACGCCCAATCCGACGAGGCGCTGGACGATTGTCAGCGACTGCGGCAAGAACTCGCCGAAGAGTTTCTCCCGCTGGTGGGCACGCTGCTTCGTGCGGGCCTGTTCACGGTCAAGATTCGTGACAATGGCCGGTTTATGCCCAAGATCGTCCAAAGCGTCTCGTTCGATTGCTGTCAGGCCGTTGTTGACGATGGCCGAATTATGCTGTCCAGCGGCGACGCTTTCGCGTGGGAGCTAAATGACCCGGACGAAATCATGCCTCCGTAAGCTTGAGCGGCTCAAATGCCAGCACCCGACAATTCTGATGACCGGACGGAGAGCTACCGACCGCACTCAGGCCGGCGCCCACGACGACTGCGGGCCAAACCGAAGCCGCCACTCAGCGTGCATCAAATCCTCGCCTGGTCCGACGCCTTCTTCAAGCGTCGCCGCCGGTGGCCGATCGTTAAGGATGGTCTCATCCGTGAGACTCTGGACGACACTTGGCTGGCGATTGACAAGGCATTGCGTTATGGCCGGCGAGGTCTGGAAGGCGGTTCCTCACTTGCCCGGCTGCTCAGCGAGCATCGCGGGGTACGGAACCGCAAGGCGCTCACTCCGTACAGCATTAAGGCGATTCTTGCCTGGGCCGATGCGTATCGGTCACGAACGGGCCACTGGCCCAATGCCGATTCAGGGCCGATCGGCGAAGCTCCCGGCGAAACTTGGTACGCGATCGAGAGCGCGTTGCGGACAGGTATCCGCGGACTTCAGGGGGGAAGCTCGCTTGCCCGGCTCCTCGCCGCGCACCGCGGCGCGCGGAACCAAGCCGCTCGGCCGCGTTTGACGGTCCGGGAGATTCTGCGTTGGGCCGACGCTTGGCACCGACGTACCGGCCGCTGGCCGAAGAACCAAGACGGCGCCATTCCTGAGTCGCCCGGCGACGGCTGGCACGGAATCAACGCCTGCCTTCGACAAGGCAACCGCGGCCTCCCCGGTGGCCAAACCCTCGCCCACCTGCTCAGTAAGCACCGAGGTGCGCGACACCATCTCGCTTTGCCGCGCCTCACCCAGCGGAAGATTCTCACTTGGGCCGATGCCCACTTCAAGCGAACAGGCGCGTGGCCCAAAGCCTACTCAGGCGAGATCAGTGAAGCTCCGGACGAAACGTGGCGGGCGGTTGACGTGGCCTTGTTGCAGGGTGGACGGGGATTGCCGGGTGGTTCATCGCTGGCCCTTCTGCTGCATCGCCGCCGCAACGCCAGGCATGGCAAGCTGCTGCCGGCTTTCTCCGAGCCGAAGATCGCCGCATGGGCCCAGGCTTACCGCCGCCGCGTGGGTAAGTTTCCAACGGGCAGTTCGGGTTCTGTGGCCGAATCGCCGGGAGACACTTGGCTGGCCGTGGATATGGCATTGCGCAAGGGGAGGCGGGGGTTACCTGGTGGGTCGTCACTGGCCAGATTACTGAAGAGCCGACAAGAAACGGGACGAGGTAAACGGCGCGCTCGGACGCAGTGAGGCCGCACCTCGATCGATCACGATCTTTTGGTCGGCTCAATCTGCACGGCGCGCTCACACCGCTCAGCAATCGCTTATCCCTGCTCGTCACGCCCGTCAGCTCACTTCCGCTATTGTGGCCACACGTGACTTTATCGTGATCGTGTCGTTGCGGGACCATCCTTCGGCTGTCACTAATAGAGGGCTCCGTGGACCATTAGCTTCCAGAAGCGGTTCGAGGAAAAGGGTTGCGCGCGGAGCCGCCAAGTTGTGCACTCGCGTAGGCGCCAAGAAAAATCTCGGCCGAGTGCTTGACATCCCCCTCAAGCTTGGTACATTCCTCTCACTTTGCCGCGACCCCAGTCTCGTATCGCGGCCGATTTGGCGTCGTTGGTTCCGTTCGCACGTCCACCCAGAGGGCTGCGGAATGACGAAATAGACGAGCCGGGGCTTTCCCGTCTCTTTGCCGGCTGTTCATAGCCGCATCGGAACAGAGACCCTCTTCATTAAGTGGTGACCGTTTGGTCGCTTGCTATCGACAGAAGATAGCCGGGTCGTCTCTGCCGTTGCGCAGAACTCTGTGACCGCGCTGCGTTTCCCTCGGCGGTAAGGCTCCGTTGCCGCGCGCGGTTGATGCGGCGCAACGATCGACCATTTCCTCCGAGGGTAGTCACGATGAAACTCACGGTCCGGTCCTGGACATGGTTCCTGCAACGAAATCGGCAGCGCCATTCGTTCTTCTCGTTTGTGGCACGTCTGTTTCCACAGTGGCGGCAAACAACCGGACGCAAGCGTCCGCCCTTCTTGCACAAACTGCGCCCTTTGACGATGCAAGGCTTAGAGCCGCGCCAACTCTTGACTGCGTCGCTCCAGGTTTTCAACGGTAGTACGCAGCTCAACAACGGGAGCGGCGACTCGTTTGGCACCGTGAATGTTGGGGCTAGTGACGTCCAGACCTGGACCCTAAAAAACGTGGGCAACTCCACATTGACCATCAGTTCCGACTCGTTGCCCGGCGGCTTCTCTAGCTCAACTTCGACGCCGATCAACATCGCGCCGCAGCAATCGACTTCGTTCACCGTGACGATGAACACGGGCAGTCCGGCCAACTACTCTGGGCCATTGACGCTGAGCACGAACGATCCAAGTAACGCCAGCTTCATGGTGTACCTGAGCGGCGCAGTGCAGCAGTCTTCCGGCGGCGGGACGATCCAACTGTTCGACGGTGCGACTCAGCTCACGAACGGCTCGAATGACACCTTTCCCAGCGTGACGGTGGGTTCCTCGGATTCCAAGTCATTCAGCGTTCACAACGTCGCGTCCAGCACACTCACGGTGTCGTCGGTGAACCTTCCATCAGGCTATACGCTGAACGGATCTCTTCCTTTGAGCGTGCCACCAAACCAATCGGCCAGCTTCAGCGTGAGCCTAAACACTTCAACTGCCGGCACTTACGGTGGGCAGATGCTATTGTCGTCAAGTGATACTGCTCATAGCCCGCTTGCCGTCAACCTCAGCGGGACCGTGACGGCACCGCCCGCGCCGTCGATGTCGCTTAGTGATGGTTCCAACCCAATTACGAATGGCGGGAACGACAGCTTCGGGACGGTGATCCAGGGCACCACGGCGACGAAGACATTCACCGTCAATAATACCGGCACGGCGTCTTTGACGGTGTCGTCGATCTCGCTTCCCAGCGATTATACCTTGCAAACCAGCCTGCCTCTCAATGTCACGGCTGGCGGCTCAACGACGTTCATCGTTGCCTTGGGGACGTCCTCTACCGGGACCTTCACGGGCCAGATGGTGATGACGACCAATGACCAACACAACAACCCATACAACGTAAATCTAAGCGCGACGGTCAACGCCCAAGCACCGGTAATCGAGGTGTACGACGGCCAGACCTATGTCCCCAACGATCCCAGCGGTAGCGGGGCAAACCCCGACAACTTCGGCACCACCTATGTGGGCACGCCGATCCAGAAGACCTTCGACATTGCAAACGCCGGCGCAACCGCCATCTCGATTACGAGCGGATCACTCAGCTTGCCTGCGGGTTTTAGCTTGGTCGGCTCCTGGCCCACCAGCGTTTCGCCGCACGGCTCGATTCCGTTTACCGTCGAGTTCGATCCCACCGCCGCTGGTACGGCAAGTGGCGAGCTTTCTTTCGCGGATAGCGATCCCGGAGGAAACGTCTACAAGTTCGCTATTACGGCCGCGGCCACGGTGCCCCCCGCTGCGATCGCAGTCTATGACGGCGCGACGCAGCTATCGAACGGCGCCAGCGACTCCTTCGGGAGTACGGTGGTCGGCACTGCGGTCCAAAAATCCTTCGCCGTGACCAACACCGGCGGCCAAACTTTGACGATCAGCTCGGCGAGCGCACCGGCTGGCTTCGTGGTCAATTCGTCCCTGCCGATGGACATCGCACCGGGCGCGTCGGCGGTGTTGCAAGTCACGATGCAAGCCGGTTCGGCCGGTTCCTTAGGAGGCCCGCTCATCATTGCCAGCAACGCATCCGGCAATAACTCATTTGTCGTCACGTTGAGCGGCTCGGTAACCGGAGGCGGCAGCCTGGAGGTCTTCGACGGTTCGACGCAGCTCACCAACGGGGCCACCGATTCGCTGGGCAACGTCACCGTCGGTTCGACGACAAGCAAAACGCTCACGCTCACGAATGCTGGTGCTGGCCCCCTGGTCATCAACTCCGCCGACGGTTCATCGGGTTTTTACCTCACCACGTCAATGCCGTTGACGATCCCGGCTGGGCAATCCGCCCAGGTGCAGATCAGCGATTACGTGTACGCTGCCGGCAGCACGGGCGGCCGAATCATGTTCCAGAGCAACGATCAGAGCAACCCGACGTTCGCCATCAACATCAGTGCCACGGCGTCAGGCGGTGGCAGCCTGCAATTGTCCGACAGTGCGAGTCAGCTCAGCACTGGCGCCACGGACGATTTCGGTACGGTGGAGGCCGGTTCAAGTTGGTCGAAGATGTTGACCGTCACTAATACCGGCATGGGATCGCTCACGATTAGCTCGGTGTCGGTGCCTTCAGGTTTCGCCCTCGACACGACTCTACCGGTGACGCTCGGCCCCTATCAGACGGCCTCCATTGTGGTCGGGCTCAACACGTCCACACCGGGAACCTACAGCGGCCCTATTACGATCACCAGTGACGATGCGACCAACTCGACGTACACGGTCAACGTGACGACGTTTGTCGGTGCCTCACTTGCCTCCACAGGATTCGACTTGTTCGACGGCTCGACCCAGTTGTTCGACGGCAGCAGTGACACGTTTCCGACCGTCTCGACCGGGGCCGTTGATCTTAAGATGTTCAGGGTGGTCGCTTTGGGAGGAGGCACCGGCTTCGGTCTCGCAGGAATACCCGGACCAGGTTCCGGCGGGGTGACAATCAACTCGGTCAACCTGCCGACCGGCTTCTACCTCAACACGCCACTGCCGCTTGCAGTGGCCGCTGGCCAAACAACTGTGCTGGACGTTGGCCTCAATTCCACAGTAGGCAGCTATAGCGGGCCAATGACGATCAATGCTATCGTCACGTCGAACCCGACTTTTAGCGGCGCATATCCCGGTAATCCGGCGACCACCAATTATTCGATGACCGTTAATCTCTCGGCAACGGTGACGGGTTCGCAGCCGCAACTTTCCGTGCTCGATGGCGGCACCACGATTCCCAACGGAACGGGCAACGATTCCTTTGGCACAACGACGGTTGGCGTGCCGATCGACAAGACCTTCGTCATCCGGAATTCTGGAACAACGTCCGTGGCTCTGTCAAACCTGTCCTTGCCCGGTGGCTTTAGCCTCGTCGGCTCCTTCCCCAGCAGCGTCGCGGCCAACAACTCGGCGACGTTTGAGGTTCAGATGAACGCAGCCGCGCCCGGCGGCGTCTCGGGATTGCTGTCGTTCAGCGACGGCGAGTTCGGGGGAAGCAGCTACTCATTCGGTCTCAGCGGAACGGTAAATCGAGTGAATTATAGCGGACCTCCACAGATTTCGCTGGCAGCCACGGCAAACGCGGGCGAAGGGACGCTCACTCCGGGTAGCTTCACGTTCACCACCAACGAACCGGGAGTCGGAACGACCGTTGGTTACGAGCTTTCCGGCACCGCCCTCCCCGGCGTCGATTATGTGCCGCCGCTTTTGGCCACCACGATAACACCTGGCTCGTCAAGCAGCGTGGTCAAGATCGTGCCGATCAACAACGGTCCTTTCAACGCCGTGCGCCAAGAGATCGTCCTGCCGCCTGCCGCTGGCGGCACCTACACTCTCTCTTTGGGCAGCAACACCACGTCCCCGTTGGCCTACACCGCCACCGCCGCCGCCGTCCAGGCGGCACTGGCCGCTCTGCCGAATGTGGACGCGGCGAACGTTTCCGTCGCGGGTGCCGGCACGTCTGCCCAACCGTTCGTAGTTGCCTGGAAGGGAAGCTTGCTTTCAGCGAACGTCAGCCAATTGAGCGCCGATGGCAGCAACCTTCTCGGTGCCCTGCAACCGTCTGTCACGTCGGATTCCGCCGGCAATCCGCCGTCGAGCGCCGTCCAACAAGTTGGTTTCACTACGCTCGGCACAATTGGCACATCAGGCGACTTGGTCGTTTACGTGCGGCAGTTCACACTCACCTTTGATGGGCAGACAACGCAGCCGATCTACTGCACCGCCTCTGCTTCCGACGTACAAACCGCCCTGACGGCCCTTTCAAACATTGGTGGCGGCAATGTGGGCGTGGTTGCGGGGCAGGCGGTCGGGGGACAGCAGACATACCTCGTGTACTTCCAAGGAGCGCTGGCCAACCAGAACTTGCCGCAGATCACTGTCAACGTGCTGCCGTGGACTTATCAGTACGGGTCGGCACCTGGCACGCCAGCGCCGATTCAGAGTACGCTGGCCGCTGGAAGCGCAGCCCAAGACGCCTCGCAGACGGTTGCCACTGCCGGCGCGACCGGGGGAACCTTCACCCTCTCGCTCGACAACAACATCACGTCGGCGCTGCCCTACAACGCCGACGCGGCCACCGTCCAAGCAGCCCTGGCCGCACTGCCAAATGTAGGCACGGGCAACGTGTCGGTGACGGGAAACGATGGCGGTCCTTGGACGATTACCTTCATCGGTGCCAAATCCGACCAAGCGGTGGACTCGCTTGTCGTCAATCCATTTCAATTAACAGGCGGGCAAATCCAAACATCGTCGTTGCCGGCCGTTTCCGGTCCACTGACGGTGACCCTACAGATGCTCCCTAGTCCGACACTCGATGGCGTGGTTAACTACGTCATCGCGGGGCAATCGTCGGCCACGATCCAAATTACTGATGGTCAACCGACGATGACGGTTTCCGAAGGGGGCAACGGCATTGCCAAAGGCGGTGGTCCGGTCAACTTCGGCACGACCCCTTTTGGGCAATCGGCCAGCGAAACCTTTACGATTACCAACGCCGGAAGCGATACCTTGATGCTCGACCCCGGCTCGTTAAGCCTGCCCACCGGCTTCAGCCTTGCTGGCAGTTTTCCGTCGAGCATCGCCGCCGGCGCTTCGGCCAACTTTACGCTGCAAATGTCCGCAGCGACCGCCGGGGCGCTCTCTGGAAGCGTTTCTTTCACAGACAACTACCTGGCAAACACGCCGTTCACTTTCACGGTCGATGGAAACGTCAGTCAGCCGGTTCCAGAAGCCGCTCTCGATCTTTTTGGTCCCGGTCACTTGACGGTTACTCCCGTTGCTGACGGCAGCGGTAGCGTGAGCTTTGGCCAGACGAATCTGAACGTGCCGATCAACGAGGACTTTCGCATCGACAACCTGGGGCAAGCAACCCTGACTCTGAATCCCTCTTCGCTAAACCTGCCTACCGGCTTCTCGCTGGTGGGAAGTTTGCCATCGAGCGTTTCGCCGGGCAGTTCGCAGAACTTCACACTCCAGTTTCAGGCCACTACGGTCGGAACTGCGAGCGGCACGGTCTCTTTCGCTACGAATGACAGCGCCAACAATCCCTATTCATTTACGGTCAGCGGCACGGTCAATCCGCCGGCCCCCACCCTCGAAGTCTTCGATCGTGGCTCGCTGCTCAAGAGCGGCGTCAGTACCGTAACCTTCACGACGGTGGCCGCGGGTGCCGCAACCCCGGCCACCGAAACTCTGACCATTACGAACGCCGGCACGGCCCAGCTCAATCTGAATCCGTCGTCGATCACGCTCCCAAGCGGGTACAGCGTTGTCACGCCCTTTGCGTCCACGGTAGCGGTTGGCGGTTCGACGACCGTCGTCATCCAACTCAGCGATTCGACGGCCGGCAGCTATTCCGGCATTTTCAGCTTCGGCACAAATGACGCGACAGCCGATCCTTTCACCGTTACGCTCACCGGCCAAGTCCTTCCGGCTCCTGCCATCAAAGTCTATGACGGCTCGACGCTGATCGCGGCCGGCACTGGCAGCGACAGTTTTGGAGCCGCCTCCCAGGGTGCTCCGCTTATCAAAAACTTCACCATCGAGAACACTGGTAGCAACTCCATCAGCATCACAACCAGTTCGCTGACGGTCCCATCGGGATTCAGCATCCCGACGCCTTTGCCGTCATCCTTGGCCGCCGGACAGATCGCCACGTTCGCAATTCAGCTCAACGCCGCCAACGTCGGCTCCTATTCCGGTGCCGTTTCGTTCAGCGACACGGACACGGGGAACAACCCCTACACGTTTCAGATCAGTGGTCAGGTCGTTCCGCCGGGGCCAACCAACGTCACGATTACCGGGTTCCAGTTGGCCAACGATACCAACGGCACCTCTAACGATCCGGTGACCTACGACCCACGCGTAACTGGGGTCGTCAACGGCACGTTCACGTCGGGCTACGTCGTCGTCCAGTTCGATGACAGCGGCAGCGGCACGCCCCAAGGGACCACGAGCCATATCACATCGTCCGGTACAAGCTTTACCTACGATCCCCGCACGGGCGACCCTGCGCTGGCCAGCGGAACGATCAACCTCCGCTACCGCATCGCCTCCTTTGACGCCGCCGGCACCGAAACCGACGGGTCGTGGAACGAATTTCAGTTCACGCTCATCCCCGTGCCAGTTGGAGCGCACGTCGATCATCTGGCGTTGGTCAACGATACGGGCACATCGGCCACCGATGGATTAACGTATGACCCACGCGTGACCGGCATGGTGAACGGTCCTTTCGTCGGAAACAGCGCCCAGGTCGATTTCACGATCATCCCTGCGACCGGAAGCCAGGCCACCGGCGTCGTCAGCGGCATTCTCTACGCCGGCCAGCCATTCACGTTCAACCCGGAAGCGGCTGACCCCGCACTGGTTGGCTACGCCGGGCCGCTGACGCTTCAGTACTACGCGGTCGATCTCGACCCTGCGGGCAAAGTCGTTCATACCGGCGACACCCAGACCTTCACGATGACGATGTATGCGCCGACGCCCCTGGTGTCGATCAGCGGCTTCGGGCTCCTCGACGACACAGACCCCAACGCGGCTACGCTCTCGACGGCCGACCCGCGGGTCACCGGCACCGTGTCAGGCCTTCCCAGCGGCGAGACGGTCTCGGTTGAGTTCTCGCACCACGGCGACGGCGTCGTGAACGGCAGCGTGGCGATTACCTCCTCAACACTAACCTTCACCTACGATCCTCGGACGAAGGAATCGGCTTTGGCCAACTACGTCGGGCCGCTCAATTTGGAGTATCGCACGGTCGAAATCGACGCAAAGGGAGGCGAGATCGACGGGTCGTGGACGAGCTTTCCGTTCAACATGGAGCAGGCAACGACTCCGGCCACGACCCAGAATCTGCAACTCAGTAATGTCACGATTTCGGCCGGGCCGCCGCCCGTGACCAGCGATCCGACGCTTTCCGGCACCGTTACCGCCACCACCATCAGTGCTCCGCCCACCGTGCAAATTGACACCAATGGCGACGGCGTACCCGATGGTTCGGTGACCGCCGGCAGCAACGGTGCCTTTTCGATCGTGCCGACGACCTTGCCCTTCGGCAACACCACCATCAATGTCCGAGCCGTCGAATACGATCCGAGTAGGACCATTTATCTGTATGGCGCCTGGACTTCAATCTTATTCGATTACGAGCCGCCTCCGGCTCCCACGATCACCAGCTTTACGCTGGCCGACGACACGGGCGGAACAAGCAACCCCGGCCACACAACCAACGACAGTCTGAAGGGCACAATTGGGACGCCGCCGAGTGGGGATTCCGTGCAGGTCGAATTCGATACGACGGGAACTGGTAACGCCACGGCCAGCGTGCCGGTGAGCGGTACGAGCTTCAGTTTTACCCCCGATTGGCTGCCGTTTGGGCAGGTGACGGTCCAGGCACGCACCGTTCTCTTGGCCACAAGCGGTGCCGTGCTCGACCACGGTAATTGGACACCGCTAACGTTTACCTATCTTGGCACGCCGGGGACGGCGCCCGGCATTTCCGGCTTGCAACTCGCTCACCCGACCGGCACGTCGGGCGGAGTACCGACGGCGAGCGACGCGACACTCACCGGCACGGTCAGCGCCGCAAGCGGCAATGCTTACCAGACCGTGGAATACGACATCAACGGCGACGGCGTGCCCGATGGCACCACAACAACGGACGCCAGCGGGAATTTCAACCTTACTCCGCAAGGGCTGGCCGCGGGCACGGTGACCGTGGCCGTGCGTGCGAAGGCTTGGGATAGCCAATCTCAGGGCGATCTTGAAGGTGCGTGGCAGACAATCACCTTTGATTATCAGCCTGCCGTAGAGCAGCCGATCGACGTGTCCCAGTTCTCGGTCGCCAACAATCTGTCCGATTCGACGAGCGCTCCCGCCGCGACGGATCCTACCGTCCTCGGCCAACTCACCGTGGCAAATCCTCAGAGTGCTCCCTCCAGCGAGTCGGCTGCCTACGTCACGGTGCAAATCGACACGAACGCCGGCAGCGAATCGCCAGGGAGCTACACGCCCAATGCCAGCACCACCGCCGACGCCAGCGGAGCTTTTCAATTTACCCCGTCCGGGCTTGCCTATGGCTCCGTGACCATCGCGGCGCGAGCAGAGTATTACAACTACTCCAGCGACAGCCTGAGCTATGGCCCGTGGACCACGTCCACCTTCAACTACGAGCAGTTGACGTACACGCCGCCCACGATTGATAGCCTGGTTCTGGCCAGCGACACGGGCGGCAGTGCCAATCCGGGCCAGACGGCCAACCCGACTGTCACCGGTCACGTCAGCGGCGACACGTGGTCTGTGGCCGGCTCTGCACCGTCGTCGGCCCTGCCGTCTGCCACGACATTCGTTGAGTTCGACACCAACGGCGACGGCACTCCTGACGGTTACACCTGGCCAGACGCCAACGGCAACTTCGTTTACACGCCGAAGTACCTCTCCTATGGCGCCGCGACAATTAACGCGCGGGTCGAGAGCTGGAGCCCAACGCAGAATACGCTCGTGGCGGGTTCCTGGACGCCGTTGACCTTCAGCTACGTGAACGAGCCGAACACAGCCCCGGTGCTCACGTCGTTGGGTCTGGCGGATTCCACGGGTGCCGTCACGACTTCCACCACCAGCATCGATGCCTCGCCCGTCATCGCAGGGCAGGTGACCTATGAGAGTGCGCTCTCTGGCATCACGATCCAATTCGACACCACGGGCAGCGGCATGCCGGACGCGACGGCTGCGACCGACGACTACGGAAAATTCCAATTCACGCCCAGCGGACTGGTGGCTGGCAACGTGACGATCCATGCACGGACCTACGTCGTTGACGACGTGACCCATCAAGTTCTAACCGGTCCCTGGACACCGTTTACGTTCACCTGGCAGCCACCCGCTGCGAGTCCGTTGGCGGTCGGCACCTTGACGCTGGCCAACGGCACCACCGATTCCAGTGGTAACCTGACGGCCACCGACCCGACGGTAACGGGCCAAGTGACGGGCGACGGAGATGCGGCCAACCAGATCGTGCAGTTCGACACCAATGCCAGCAGCCAGTCCCCCGACAGTTACGCACCCAACGCCTCGGCGACGACCGACTCGGCCGGCAACTTTACCTACACGCCTACGGGGCTGTCGGCCGGCACGGTGATCATCGCCGCACGCGTGGAAGACACGGCGGCTGATGGTACGCCCATCTACAGCCCCTGGACTTCGCTGACTTTCGCGATGACCGCGACAGGTACGGTCGTGAGCCAGCTTGTGCTGGCGAACCCGGCAGTTGTGAACGGTTCTACGAACCCGTCTATCGCCAGCGATCCTACAGTCACCGGAACGGTCGCTCCGGCCTCTGGCGGCGGGACGAGCATTGATAACGTCACAGTCGAGTTTGACACGAACGGTGACGGGCAGCCGAACGGAAGCGTGCAGACCAATAGTCAAGGGCAATTTACCTACACGCCCACGGTGGAATACGGCAGCATCGTAACCGTCGTGGCACGGACAGAGGGTTGGATCGACGGAGTGGAGACGCCGAGCGCCTGGGTGCCGTTGACCTTTCTTTACACGAGCGACCTAACGTCCGTCGCGACGCAGACCGAGTTGACGGCACTTTCGCAGGCTGACACGGCGCTGGCGACGGCTCAAGGCTCCCACGACAACGGGCTTGCAACAGCGCAGAGCAACTACGCCACCGGCCAGGCGACAGCCGCCGGCGGATACCACAAATCCGAAGCCTCTGCGTCGAACACGTCCCAAAGCACCGTCACACCGGCCGAAACGAGCTACGCTTCGCAAATCACCAGCGCCAACGGAGGTTACAACACGTCGGCGGCGCAGGCAGCCACCAATTTCGCCTCGTCAATCGCCTCGTTTTCTGGCAATACGGCCAGCTATTCGATCGGCAATCTGACGCAATGGCCGGACGCACCCGCGGCGCCTACGGCGGACGACAGCTACCAGCCCAACGCTCCGGTGCAAGCGCCGACGTACACGGGTCCGACGTTCGACGAACAAGAAGACGCCGGCTATCAATCGGACGTGACTATAGCCGAGGACAACTACAACACGGCGATTCAAACCGCGACCGACAATTACAACCTGGGCGTGGAATCGGCACAAACTACGTACCATCAGGCGGTCGAACTCGCCGAGGAACAACGCTACCTGGCTTTGCAAACCGCGGCTGACGTTTTTTATGCGACCGTCCCCACGAGCCAAGCGGCAGGTGCGACGCCGACCAATTGGGCGGATATTGCGGAGGCCGACCAAGCATTGGTGCAAGCGGAGGCGATTGCGGACCAGGGCTACACGCTGAGCATGGCCCAGGCCCAGCAGAATGAGAACGACAGCCTCGCTCAGGCGACGCACGATCAAGCTTACGCCGTCGCCGATGCCGAGTCGGCACTGGCACAAGGCGTAGCCAACGCCAACGCGGTAGCCTTCGCCGATTGGGCGTCGGTGCTTGGGACCCCTTGGGCACAATATCAGGCCCAACTGGCGGAAAACGAAGCTCAATTCTTCCTCCAGGATGCGCCGGCCCAGGACACGATGGCCAGGGGCGAGGCGGACGCACAGTACACCAAGGCAAAAGCGCTCGACGAGGCGACCTACGATGATGAAAAAACGCTGGCCGACGCGCTGAAGATGGCACAGGTGAATAATTCACTGGCACAAGAACAACTCACGTTTAGCGATTTGCAATCAGAACAATACTATAGTGGTTTGGAGCAACAGATCGACGCGACCTACCAGCAGCAAGAGAATCAGATTGGCGCAGCCCTTCAGGCGGCAATACAAGCGGCCACGACTCAGGCCGAGGTCGCTGCTGCTGAGGCGGCTTACGGCGCGATGAGTTATGCGAATATGGTGCAGTGGGGGAAGGCACTAGGCGCGGAGGAAGCGGAATGCAGCAATGCGCAAATCGCCAACGACCTCGCCGTTGATCCGTCGTTCACGCAAGATGGATACACCTACGCGATTGCGCAGGCGACCGCGGAAGCCAACTTCCATCGAGACAACGCCAACGCAGAACGGGACGCGATTGTATCCACGGCGGAGGCCGACCAGACCTATTCCGATGCTGATGCCGGCTACCAAGGCTCACTGGACCTTGCCAACGCGCAGTCCGAACAAGCCTTCGCCATCAGCGTTTCCAACCAATACACTAGCCAAATGCAAGCCTGGGCGGCGAGCGACGGCAGCTCGTGGGCGCAGCTTCAGAGCGCACTTGCGTCTGCCGACGGCAGTGATACGCAAGCTATCGCGCAGGCCAATGTCGATCATGTAAAGGCCATGTCCACGGCAAATACCAACTGGACCATCGCCTATGATGCAGCCGAGGAGCAACAGACTGCCGACGACGCCAATTCGCTGGCCGATTCCGTGGGTAAGGCAGCCGATGCGCAGATAACCGCCGCCACCACGGTGGCCGGCAAGGCGCAAAGCGAGTTCAACCAGGACGCATCGGACCTGGCGGCATTCTACACCACCGAGAACGATCTGCAAGCGCCCAATACGGCTGCTGCTGCCACCGCGCTCGAACCACTCGACGTTAATTTGTTCGATCAGTTGGCGGGCCGGGCCGTCGGCTTTGCCACAACTCAGGCCGGCGCCAACGGGCAGGTCAACACCGACGAGGCGAGCGCGGCCTATACCCTGGCGGTGGAAGAGGCCGATCATGAAAAGACCAAGGAATATCAGGAGGCGGAAGCCGACCAGACGCTCGCGATGGCCCAGGTCGAGGCCGACGGAGTCCAAGCACACGCCCAGGCGCTCGCCCAGGCCGGCCTCGATGTAAGCAGCACGGCCGCCCAGCAGGTCTACAACGTCGCGATTGCTGATGATCTTGAAACACAGACGACGGCCCTGGCAACGGCCGCCCCCGGTCCTTTGACGAATTATTGGGCGGCGGTGGCAACCGCCAATGCGAACCAGGCCATTTCCGACCAGACGGCGGTCAATAACTATGAAATCGCGGCCACCGGAGCCGACGTGCAGCTCAGCGACGACCAGGCCACGGCCGAATACAACTACACCTTCACGACCAGCGGCGCCGACCTGCTGGAAGCCCAAAAGATCGCCGACGCGGTTCACCTGCAATCGGTGTCCGATGCCGGCTACACCCAACAGACCGCGATCGCCGCGGCGGGCTCCTTGGCGGACAATGAAATCGCCATCGCTCAAGCTCAACGCGCGGATGCCACTGCGGCTGCGCAAGTGCGCAACGACTGGGTCGATGATTGGTATCCCGCATGGGCCGCCGTCACAACGAACTCATCCTCATCCTTGAGCAATTTCACCGCTACCATGCGGGCTGACGTGATCGGGCTGACCTCACAATACGCCGGCGCTGAGACGACGCTGGCGCAGGACATCGGCGAAGCCGGCGTGACGCCGGCCACCGAAACGGGCAACGATGTAAGCAACCTGGCGTCGGAGCTTGAAGGCGATGCCAACACGGAAGTCACCACGGAACAAGGAGCTACGTTGACCGACGCGCAGACGGTCGATGCGGCGGGCGTGACGCGCGCCATCGCCTTGGCCCAAGCTCAGGCGAACTACGCTCTCACCACCGGCAATGCCCAAATCGGCGAGACGCTAGGCGAAGGAAGCGCCGCGGTCGCGGATGCAACCGGAGTGGCGGCGGCGGAGGCAAATTACCAGATCGGCATCGCTACGACCGACGACAACGCAGCCCATGCATGGGCAAGTAGCAATGGTTCGGCGGCAGCGGTGTTCGACGCCGCCTATGCCGATGCGGAACTTTCCTGGCTGAGCGCGACTAGTTCTGCGTATATCACCGACAAGACCAACCAGGCCCAGGCCGACGCCAACTACGCCAATGAGGCGGCGGGGCTGGACGCCTCGCTGACCGTGAACACCACCGCCCAAGACGGCTCGCTCGCGATCACGCAGGCGCAGCTCTATCAGGCCGAGCAGGACGCGATCACGGGTTACGAACAGGACTTCGCGATTACAGAGACTAGCCAGAATGGAGCCGATACGGCGGGCCGCATGGAGGCTCTTGCCCACCGCAGTATCGCGTCGGCACAGGACGAGGAAACATGGTTGGCCACTCAAGCGCAGAACACCGAGAACTGGCAGGCAGCCGTCGCCAGCATCGCAGCGTGGTGGTTGGTTGGGCCGGGTCCGGCGACGCCCTCGTGGGTCTACACCGATCCACACAACGGCTATTACACCGGCGAAGCGAACGCCAACTTGACCTGGGTGAACGCAACCACCTCCGTAGATTGGACGCAACAGACGACGGTCGCCGACGCCGACCAATCGCGCGGTGACCACGAGGCCGATGCTGAGCTGAGTTACGCCCAGCAAGCAGCCGACGCCCAATGGACTCACGACGAGAACGTCGCTGCCCTTCAGGAAGCCAACGCCGCCACGTTGGCGGGCTATGAGCAAAGTCGCGAGGAAGCCTACGCCTCGGACGATGCCGCCTTGCAAACGGCGGAATACACGAGCGCTGCCGGCGTCATGGGTTCGCTTTCCAGCGCAGTCGGCACGCCCTGGGCGCAGTACCTTGCAGGCGTGGCGAACGCGGCATCAACGTGGTGGTCGTCCAACGAAAGCAGCTACCTGGGTTATCAGAACACGCTGGCGGGCGATCAGGCGGCTGAGAGCGTTGCCGTTGCCCAGGCTGCGCAGACGCAAGCCAATGCGATGGCTGACGCCGATCATACGCTGGCCTACGCCCAAGCCGATGCCGCCCATACCCAGGCCGTTGACGACGACGCCGCGCAACAAGCCGAGCAGACAGCCGACGCCACAAACAACGAAAACTACCAACAAAGCCTTGCTGAGGGACAGCTCAATGCCGTCCTGGTGCCGGGCTTCGATTCCTACGCCAACCTGGAGACGGCCGTCCAAACTTATCTGTCGGCGGAGATGAATGCTCAGAACACGCTGACAACCACAACCAACGGCGACGCCCTGACCGATTCCACGTCGTTGGCCGATGCACAGCTCGCCTGGACAGAATCGTCCGACGCGGCCACCGAAGGCTATCTGTACTCCACCGCGCTAGCCGACGACACGCAAGTCCACGACGATGCTCAGGTCACGGCCCAATTTCAGACGAATAGCGCCGCCAGCTACGCCTCGGCCGTTCAGTCGTTCGATCAGGCGAATCCAAGTCCCTGGGCCGATTACGCCTCGGCGATGGCCTCTGCCCAGTCAACCCTCACCTCGAATAGCGCGTCTGCTTTGATGACGGAGCAGATCGCTCTGGCTGACGCTGACCTTGGCCAATCGACCGCCGACGCCTTGGCACAGCAGGCCCTCGATGACGCGCAGGCCGCCGCCGCGACGAACTTGTCCAACGCTCAGCAAACCGCTGAATCGAATCTGGCCACCGCCCAAGCCGTGTTCGACAACGCTGTGGCGTTTCAATATCCGAGCGGCAGCAGTCAGTTGCCGGACCAACTGGAATGGGGACCGGGAACTCCGCTCACCGCCTGGGGGCAAGTCTCGCAGGGGCCGTTAGTACCCAGAGACGGCGTGGCGTTGCCGCTGGCCCTGCCATATCAGGCCGGTTATGCCCCGGCGTCCGGGTTCGGTGCTACAGCTTTAAGCGAACGGAACATCTTCGGGGGCATGGCTTTTGGCAACACGCAACCGGCCATCGATGACCTCGTAGGTTTTTTCCCGAATTGGCCGGGGCCGTTGTCTGACGTGTCCTGGAGTCCGTCAGTCGCACAGTGGCACCTGATGTTGCCGGTCGCTCTCGCCCCTGTCGTCGGTATTTCCTTCGGCGTGGGCATTTTCGCCCCCACGGGCGACATGACCATGAATGCCTCGACCATTCTTAGCCGGGCATTGCCCGGCAGCAATTATGCTCCGTTTCCGGCGCCCCCGGCACCCAGCGATTTCATGTTCGCCCCCGGTAGCGCCCAACAACTGAACATCTCGCAGTTCCCCTCGCCGGGAGCAATGTTGCCGCCGCCGGGCCTCACGCCGCCAGTGTCTGACGATGCCGCCCATCAGGATTACGTCAATGGGATGGCCCTAGTGAATCCATCGTGGTACGCGGCCAGCGATCATTTCGATGCCAGTCCGCTCGGCCAAATATCCGCCGGAGCACAAGGGCAGGCTCCCGTCGCCACCACCGCGGCCGAACAGGTGCAAGATACGGAGGCAAAGGTTGCTGACGACGCCGCGGCAGCGACGAACGGCGGCACGCGCGGCGGAACCGGTACGGTGGCGCGAAGCGGTCAAGCGGATGCTGAAGCCCCGCCCGACTCATCCGCCACTTCCTTGACCGATCAGTCAAATACAAGCCAAGTCACGATTGATTTCGCCAAGCACATTGAGACGCCCGACTTCATGAAGATTGTTTCCGAAAGCAAAGGGCAGTTTCGCTTGGCGCCAAAAGACCCGAATGCAGGGATTCTCGCCGGCTTCCACTTCCCATTGCAGTCCCCTTGGAAAAGCACACTTGGAGAATCGGACGTTTACATTTTAGACCTGAACACGCCGGATGGGCCAAAGAAGCTTGTCTTCGCTAGACACATTGATGGCATTCCCTTCTGGGCAAGCGAAGGCGCGGATGTAGAGGTTTCCGACTACTACGCCTTAGCGGAGGTCGTGGATAGCAACGTAAGCGATTTGGCTGCGGCACAAGGTGTTTATGCTGCCGAGAAGTCGGGCTCCGTGGGCATCATACAAGGGACGCTGACGTTCGCACTCCACATGGTCCCGCTCGGCGCCGCGGCGGACCACTACTCCCAAGGAGAGTCGGAAGAGATGTGGTTGTCGCTCGCTGCCGACGCAACTTTGGTGCTCGGGGGGGTAGGCAAGGTATGGCAGGCGACGCGGGCCGGCAAGGTGCTGCTTGGGACTGCCGTCGCGATCGACGGAGGCTTCGCCGCCTACAGTGCGACACAAACGGTAAAGTTCGCTGTGAATGGTGATTGGATTAAGGCCGCTGGCGCTGGAGGAGAGACGCTGCTCAGGCTCTATGGCTTTCAGGTAATGGGTAAAAGCCTGGTTAGTGCCCTTAGCCCGCTCGCCGCAAGATGGATCGGCTCGAAGATTTCACCTGAGGCGTCGCAAGCGGCTCTCGACCGCCTAATCGCTCGGATTCGTGGGCTCCGCGCGGGAGGGACCCCCGCTATCCAAGAGGTCAGGTTTGTCGGTTCGCGCGCGTCTGGTTTCAGCCAGATTAAGAATCGCGGTCCGCTCGCGAATTCCGACGTCGATCTCGCAGTTTCTGATCTGCCTGGGCTCAAGGCGTCACGATATGATGCCAATGTCGTGTCGAAGATCAAGGGATACGCCACCGAATTCACTGACGAGACGGGGATCACGGTGGAGATCCACCTGCGGTCACGATACTCCACGCCAGAATGGCAGAAGCTCTTCGGAGGTGGCAGCAAATGACCGCAGACTTTGACGCCCAAAAGGAGATAGGCATGACACAGATTTCAGGACGTTTCGTTGTCGATGGGAAGCCGGAGCTGCCAAACTACGCGAGATTCATCTTCCAAGCTGATCCTTGTCCCGGAGGCCACCTCTACGAACTGGCCATTCCGCTGGGTGCCATTGATCCGGAAGTGTTAGATCACGCAAAGTTCGATAGCAGGTCAGCGCCCGATGAAGGTGCGGCGCGCCACTGGTTCTTTTGGCTCGGCCATATTGTATCGCGCCTGTGGGAGCCAGAGGATCCGCAAAGAAACGGTCCGTTTATCCTGAACAACATCTCGGAGTTGCGGCTCAATGGTGGAATGCTGATAGTGACGGGTGAGTGCTCCGAATTCGTGAGTAATTGTTAATGTGGGAGGATGTGCTCATGCAGGACAAGTAATCAACAAAGAGTCGGCGCCGCGTTGCTCTCGCGCTGTTGGCTGCTGTCGTTCTCTTCATAGCAGTTTCGGGCTCCTGATGATTCTGAACCAAGTTCATCAGGTTCAACGCATCGCATAGAGGAAAACCCCGGCGCCGCACTCGTCCCAGTAGCCGTCCATTCTGTGACAAACTCGAAGCTCTTAACCCAAATCAAGGTCAACTTGCTGGCGGTCCTGGAGAGCTGTACAGAATAAAGTGATCTTGATCCGGGGGATTTCGGCCGTTTTCGTCACAGAATGGACGGCTACTTCGAACATCAGCCCGGCGTCCCACCCGTGCGGTAGCTGGGCCGTCGAACAGAACCTGATCCGGTACTTGCCCGTGTCCAGAACCTCGCCGTCCTGCATTCCCTTGGCGGGCCGGGCCGCGAAATCGTTCATGTTCACCATCGCCGATACCAAACTACAGACTGGCTCGGCGTGCGGCGCGGCGTCGAGCCAATAGTTGAGTGCGCCGCACTCGTCGGACTCGAAATGGCTAAATCCGATCCATCGAATCCGCGATGGATCGATCACTCGTGCAACCGCCTCGCGCAGCAACGGGAAACTGGACCGATAACCGGTGGTGAAGAGGAGCGGCTCGTCATCCCGAATCAAGAAGAAGTTGAACTGCAGATCGATCTCGGGGGCGTACAGACAGAATCGAAAAACGTCAGGAGCAATCTCCGTGACCGTCGGCGGAATGAATGTGAACATGTGGATCTTTCCTCGTGTGCGTGACGACGGAGTGATTCGCGAGAGAGATACGAATATTGCTTCTGTCAGCCAACGGGCAACGCGCGGAAAAGCGTGGCGAGCCCTTCCGCCATTGTCGGGTGGACCAGGATCGCATCGCGCAACGCCGTGTAGGGCAGGCCTGCGGTCATCGCTAATTGAACGATCGTCATGACCTCGCCGGCCTCGGGCGCGAATGCGGTGAAGCCCAGGATGCGGTCGCTGTCGGCGGCGACCAGAGTCTTGTAGAAGCCGCGCGATTCGGAGAGCGTCCAGGGGCGTATGAACGCGGCCACGGGTATCTTCGCCAGCCGGTAGGTAATCCCGCGACTCCTTGCCTCCGACTCGCTCAGGCCGATGCGGGCCAGTTCGGGGTCGGTGAATAGGCAGAACGGTACGAGACGGCCCGTCGTCACACGCTCGATGCCGGCGAGGTTGTCGCGGATCACGCGGACATCGTCGTCGGCGATATGTGTGAAATGGGGGCTGCCGGCGCAATCGCCGACTGCCCACACGCCGGCGGCCGTGGTCCGCAGCCGGTCATCGACCTTGATGAAGCCCCGGTCGTCCCGTTTGATCCCGGCGGTCTCCAGGCCAATGCCGTCAGTGTTCGGGGTCCGGCCGCTCGCAACCAAGAGGTCCGATCCCTCGATCATGCCGTGCGTCGCATGCAGCCTTACGAAGTCGCCGGATCGCCCCTCCACGCGCGCGACTTGTGTGGCCGTCAGCACCTCGATCCCCTCGTCGTCGAAGAGTTCCCGCAGGGCTTCTGAGACGTCGCGATCTTCGCGGTGAGCCAGGGCGTCGTCCCGCTCAATGACCGTAACGCGACTGCCGAAGCGTCTCAGGGCTTGGGCCATCTCGAGTCCGACATAGCCGCCCCCCAAAACCAGGAGGTGCTGCGGGACGCGGCCCAATTCGAGGGCCTCGATGTGCGTCATCGGCCGCGATTCCGCGAGGCCGGGGATTGGGTCAATCCGCGCGCGGGAGCCCGTGCAGATCACGACGACTTCGCCGCGAAGGGTGCGCGTACCTTCGTCGGCCGTCACCTCGATCGTTCTCGACCCGACGAAGCGGCCCTGCCCCTTGACCAGCTCCGCGCCGCTCTCTCGATACGCATTGACATTAACAGCGACAATGCCATCGACCATCTTCCGCTTGCGGTCGCGGACAGCTCGCATCTCGACTTTCCACTCGCCCGCGGCGATTCCGAATTCGGCGCCTCTGCGGAAATAGTTGGCGACCTTGGCACTGTGGATCACATTCTTGCTCGGGGCGCAAGCGACGGTAGGGCAGGATCCCGCGAGATTCCGTCGCTCGACGACCGCCACGCGCTTCCCCTGCGAGGCCAGCGACCAGGCGAAGAATCTGGCCCTCCCGCTACCGAGCACCACCAGGTCGTATTCCTCGGTATGTGGCACGTTTTCCCCCCCTGGAGTTGATCCTCGAGTTAATTTCATGTCTTGGCGGCGACGATTTCGATCACGACCAGAACCTCCCGGCTTCACATCGTCAGCACGACCCGGAAGCGCGCCTTGCCGCTCATCATACGGTCGTAGGCCTCGGCGGCCCGTTCCAGGGGGTACACTTCGTTCATCGAACGGACACCGGACTGGACGCTGAACGCCAGCGCGTCCTCCGAGTCGATGGACGTGCCGGCGTACCACCCCTCGACGGACCGGCGGCCCCCGATGAGCAGGAACGGGGATGTCTGCAGTGACTCGGCGGCCCCCAGGACCATCAGCCGGCCGCGCGGCGCCAGCCCGCCCACGGTGGCGCTCATCGCCGAGCCGTGCGTCACTGTGGCGAGGACGACCTTGGCGCCGCCTAGCTTCGCCAACTCTGCGGCGGGGTCGGCGGCCTGGCTGTCGATGTAGTGCGCCGCGCCGAGCTTCCGGGCGAGCGGCTCCTTGTCCTTACCCCGGGCGATCGCGGCGGTGCGAAACCCCATCCGTGCCGCGTACTGGACGCCCAGGTGGCCCAGGCCGCCGAGGCCGAGGACCGCGACGAGGTCGCCCGGCCGGGCACCGCTGTTGCGCAGCGCGTTGAAGGTTGTCACGCCGGCGCACATCAGCGGGGCGGCGTCCGGGGCGGGCAGCCCCTCGGGCACCACCGCGAGAGCCGTCGTCGGCACGACCAGGTAGTCGGCGTAGCCGCCGTCGAACGAGATGCCAGTCAACTGCGCGCCGGTCTGGCAGGCGAAGAAGTCGCCGCGACGGCAGTTGTCGCAGGAGAAGCAGTGCCAGGCGTGCCAACCGACGCCGACGCGCTGGCCGGGCTCCCAGCGCTCAGAGACGTCCTGGCCCACGGCGTCGATCACGCCGACCACTTCGTGCCCCGGGACGCGCGGGAAGCTGATGCCGGGCCAGAGGCCCTCCTTGGTCATCGCGTCGCTGTGGCAGATGCCGCAGGCCTGAACCCTGATCCGTACGCACCCGGGTCCCGGGTTGGGGATCGGGCGCTCGACGAGCTCGAGGGGCCCGCAGGGGCGAGAGACATGGGCGACACGCATCGTGGCCTTGAGGGTGTTCATATCGGTCTCCTGTGGTGTTACGGTCTCGGGAGTTCACAGTGCAGCCGAACGGTTACGAGCCCCTATTCCCTGCCCTTCTCCGGGACTGTCGTTTCTTTAATGTCGCGAGAGTGGAGGATCACCGCGAGGAGGCGGGTCTTGGTCTTGCCGCTCGGATTCCGGGCCACCCGATGCACAGATCCCGACGGCTCATAGAACGTATCCCCGGCCTTGTATTTCTTGACCGGCTCTTCGTCGAGGGCGTGCTCGTATTCGCCCTCCAGGACGTAGCCGAACACCGGGCCGGTATGGTGGTGCGGCGAATTCTTTTGGCCGGGCTCGAAGGTCACTTCTACCACCGTCGCACTGGCAGCCTTCCCGTCGAGCTTCTCGATGATGTCCCGTTGGGAAAGCTGGGTCACCTTCACGGCCTTGTGGTGGTCGTGGTCGGCTGCAAACGTAACGGCCACTCCCACACCAATGCCGGCCGCGAGCGTTAACAGAGTCCGGATCATGATCATCTCCTATTAGTTCATATTAGTTCTTAACTGCACTGGCTACTTGCACACGGAACGCGGCGGCGTCGGGCGTCGCGATTTAACAAAAGTGGTATTGTGTCAGCGATCCGACCTATCCGTCGCGGTCGAGATTAAAGTGTGCCGATACGGCAACCCAGGTGCCGTCGCGGCGCGCCCAGTTATCGGTGTAACGGCCCCGACGCGGCTTGCCGTCGGCCGAGCGGGAGTTAAAGCGCGCATGGATGATCGCGAAATCACCCAGCAAGCGGATTCGCACGTCCTCGGCCACAAGCCCGCTGATCGTCACCGGCTGCGCCGTCAGCTTGAGAAACTCGGCCTTGTCGAGCAGCGAGCCGTCCGGATACGAGATCATGAAGTCGTCGGCCAAAATCTCCTCGAAACGCTTCACATCCCCCTTCTGCACTGACGCGGTAAAGTCGCGGTTCAGGGCGGTCAGCGTATCAAGATCGGGTTGCGTATTCACGTTCGTTTGCACGGCTGTCTCCTTAAAGTTCGACGTATTCTGGTTCCGTTACGAATGAAGCCTTTATCTTTGACCCGCAGGAGTTGAACACGGATTGGGATTTCGCCATACGGGCCATGATCCGAGTCTCCGACGAGTAGAATTACTCCCGTCATTTCTTAAGCACCGGGTATCCACGAACGTACACCCAATCGTCCTTCTTCGCTGGAACGTGGCACGTCCTACAGTCGGTCTTGTAATCGGTCGCCACGTTCTTCTTCGGGTCCTTCGCCTCGAACAAGGCCCACCCCCACCCATCTCCCCACAGGTCGTTCTTGGGGAACCGTCCCTTCGAGTCCTTGACCATCACGAACCAGATCTTGATGTCTTTAGTCCAGCTGGACTGCCCGGTGGTGAGCTTCTCCGAGCCGACGGTGGTGACGTCCTTCACCAGGATGGCACCGTCGGGGAACTTCCCGTCCCGGCGGTACGCTTGGATGTCTTCCGGTAGGGCGTAGACGCTGTGCATCTCGTCCACCGGCTTGTCCGGCTTCGTGGCCACCGCCCACGAGCCCAGGTGCAGGAACTTCTCCCTGTAATCAGGCGGCAGTGAAATCCCGCCGTCCTTGGTGACGTACGGCGAGAAGTCGCCGGCCTTGGGGGCCGGCGGGTCGTCCGCGGCTAACGGGTTCGACAAGCCGACGGTGACCAACCCGGCGAGGAGTGCCGCTACGGCCAAGCTGCCGATGGTATGCCGACGGGAAACGTTGATGTTCATGGGGTTCGTCTCCTGGGTATGAGAGATGATGGCTCATCCGTGGTGCGGCGCCGGCCAGCGCGCCCCGGTCTGCATCACTTCGACTTCGGGGCCGCCGCGCGCAGGACGGGGTAATACTGGCTGAAGACCCAATCCTTCGCGTTGTCCTGATGGCACTGGTTGCACGCGGCGGCAGCGTTCTTGGACGCCTCCGCCTTGAGCGGATACTTGTGGCCGAAACTGAAGTAGGCCACGTTGCCGGGCTCGTCCTTGAAGCGCTTTGAGTCCTTGATCGAGGCCTCCAAGCCGGTGAACTCGCCTTGGAAGTAGCCATTGCCGCTAGACGCTTTCTTTGAGCCGACGCTGCTGAGTTCTTTGACCAGGACTGTGCCGTCCCGGAACTTGCCGGTCTTCTCGTACTCGGCGAAGCTCTCGGGGTCCATGTAGACGGAGTGGAACTCGGGGAACGAGGCCTCACCGTCGTTCATGTCGTTGGGGGTTACGACCTCGCCGACATACGCCCACTTGCGATAGCCGATGGGCTGCTTGAGTGTGCCGTCGGCGGTGAACTCAACCGGCGCCGCCCTGGCCTTGTCCTCTGTGGCGGTGCGCGATACCGCCACCCCGGTCAGCGCGTAGGATAATGCGGCGATCACTGCCACCGCAGCAGTACACGCGATCACGCTCGTTCGGCTCAATCGAAACATGGTGTTACCTCCTCGCTTTCGGAAAATGGGGGCCTAATGAACCGTTACAGCTTCGATTTGATGTCGTGCCACGCATCATCCTCTTTGCTCGCTCACTTGCCGGGTTTCGCCAAGCTAACGCCCTGCACAGACATCGCCCGGGGCTGGCCGGAGCGAGGCCAGCAGGAATGCCCCGGCCGCGGCCGACCACACCGAGTACGACAGCGCCGGCTCGGGTCCGAGGGCGACCGTCATGGTGACGGCGAACACCGACAACAGCACCCCGGTGGCGAGGGCGACCGCCCGCAGCCGGACGCCCGCCAGGAGGCCGACGGCCAGCGCGACCTCCAGAACGGTCGCCGCCCAACCGGCGGCCGGCACCAGGCCGGCGGGCAGAAACCAGAGGAGCTTGCCGGTGTAGGCAAGGAACGGGGCGAACTCGCCCCAGCCCACCCCCGGCGTGCCGGCCGGCCCCCACAGGCCGAACCGGTCGGCCACTGCCGACAGGAACCCGGCCGCCAGGGCGAGCCGCAGCAAGACGGGCGCAAGTTTCGTTGACTGGATGCGATCCCACATGGCCTAGTTCTCCTCCTTCCTAACGACGGACTACGCCGCACCCCCACCGTCAACTACACGTAATACAACCTTGCCGTGGTTAGGCTTGTGCTGATACGCCTTCCGCGCCTCGGCGAGCGGGAACACCGCGCCGACGACCGGGCGGAGCGCATCCCCATCGATGAGCCGTGCGATCTCCGCTAGCTGCGTCCGGTTTGGCTCCACGATGAAGTATGCGGCACGGCCGCGCTGGTCGGTCGTCTCTTCGGCTGGATCGGCGACGCTGACCAGCCTGCCGCCGGGCCTGAGTACGCCCCAGGACCTGCCCAACGTTTCCCCGCCGACGGTGTCGAAGACCACGTCCACGTCGCCGACCACGTCCTCGAACCGCTGAGCCCGGTAGTCGATCACCTCGTCGGCCCCGAGGCGGCGCACGAAGTCGAGGTTGGCTGTCGAAGCGGTGCCTGTCACCCGCGCGCCGCGCCAGTGGGCGAGCTGCACGGCAAAGGTGCCGACGCCCCCGGCCGCGCCGTGGATCAGCACGTGCTGGCCTTTAGTGAGACCGGCACGCTCGAACAACCCCTGCCACGCCGTCAGAGCGGCAATCGGTGTGGCGGCGGCGTGAACGTGATCGACGCCAGCCGGTTTGGGGGCGAGATCGTCGACGCGCGCCGCACAGTATTCGGCGTAGGCGCCGTTACAGTTCCAGTCATTAAGTCCGTACACCAAGTCTCCCACGCCCACGTCCTTTACGCCGGCCCCCAGGGCGGCAATCTCGCCGGAGAATTCGTGACCGAGGATGACCGGCCACGGGCGCGGCTCTCCCGTCGGTGTGGTCCAGGTCTGATCCCAGCCCAGTTCTGTGTGCATGACGCCAGCGGCGTGGACACGCACGAGCACCTCGCCTTCCCCGGGACGGGGCTGCGGCGACTCCTCGTAGGCAAACGCCTCGGGGCCGCCGCGGGCGCGCAGACAGATGGCCTTCATGCGCAACCCCCTTGACGAACGAATTGCGGTCGACTGAATTGCGGTCGGTTTCACGGTCGAGTCTCCAATTAGTTTCAAGGTCGAGTCTCCAGTTACAGGAGTATCCAGTGTCTCTTTTCGTTCAAACGTGTAAGGCGACCCCGCGCAGGTTAATCTGCGCCGTGCGCCTGGCTTGCCCGACGGTAAATCCGTACGGCGCAAATCCGCCTCGGTTAATCCACCCCAAAACGGCAAGCGCTAACTCTTGGGCCTTGCCGATCGCGCCGGTTTTCTGCGCGTTGAGCAGTTCTCTCATAATGGCGTTGATGTCCATAAGAATCCCCCCTGCACCTTAAGCGCCATCGTTTCCAAAGATTACTGAGCAGTGCCGGTCGCACTTGACTCAGCTGTTTAGAGGTGAAAGCTAACCATGTGCCGTCGCGGCAGTCGCTGAACAAGAGCGCACGCAACGTCTTGCGGATGGAAGGCTTGTGCGAATAAATGAACCGCGGCGAAGATTTGTCCTCGATCGCGATGGCTTTCGAGTCCACGACATTTCGCGAAGGCCTACGAAATCTCGTGGATCACTCGTGGAACGTCGGCTGCGCTGCTTAGGCAGACGAATTGGTCCCGATCACGGGCGACCGGGACGCTGTGCCCTAGAGATGCCCAGCTTCTTCATACGGCTGCGAAGAGTGTTCGGATGCATCGCCAGGATCGTGGCCGCGCCGTGGGGACCGTCGATGACCCAGCCCGTCTTCTCAAGGGCCGCCAGAATATGGCTGCGTTCGTTCGACTCGAGGGTTTCGATCGCCGGCAATTCTCCTCCGCCCGCCGCTACCTGGTTGGAGGAGTCAACGACCGCAGCCCGTTCGGCGGTTGCCGCAGCGAAGACATCTGGTTCAATTTCGAGAGTTGAACCGTTCGACAGAATGACCGCCCGCTCCAACACATTCTCAAGTTCACGAATGTTCCCGGGCCACGGATATCGGTTCAGTCGCTCCAACGTTGCCTTGCCCACCGACTCGATGTGCACCCCGACGCGTGTAGCGAACCGAGCCACGAGAGATTGCACCAAGAGCGGCACGTCGCCCTGCCGCTCCCGCAACGGCGGCAGCGCGATCGGAAAGACGTTCAGGCGGTAATACAAGTCCTCGCGAAACTTACCCTCGCGGACCGACTTCAAAAGGTTTCTGTTCGTAGCCGCCACGACGCGAACGTCTACTTTAATAGGGTCCGACCCTCCGACACGCTCGAATTCACGTTCCTGCAGCACGCGTAGAAGCTTCACCTGGACGTCGAGCGGCACCTCACCGATTTCATCGAGGAATATCGTCCCGCTGTGGGCCAATTCAAAGCGTCCGACGCGGCGGCTGATCGCCCCGGAGAATGCACCTTTCTCATGACCGAACAATTCGGACTCGACTAAGGCGCTCGGCAGTGCGGCGCAATTCAACTTGATGAGCGGCCTATCGTGCCTATGGCTAGCTGTGTGGATGGCGCGTGCGATTAGCTCCTTGCCCGTGCCAGTTTCGCCGGTAATTAGAACGGACGTATCGGTCTTGGCTACGCGCTTTACCTTGTCGAGCGCTTCCAGCAGGGCGGGGCTTTGTCCGATGATTTCGTCGAAGTTATGAGCCGATTTGATCTCTTCTTGAAGGTAAAGGTTTTGCGCGGCGAGACGGGCTCCTTCCTGCTCCGCCAGAACACGCTCGGTGATGTCCAGAAACATCGTCCGGGAATATTTACCGCCCGGTTCCGGCTTTGACCACCGCTCGACCCAGACAGGTTTGCCATTATCCTTTCGGCGCAGCTCGAGGACGGCTCCGGCTGTCTCAGTGCCTTGACCAATCGAAGCAAATGCCTCCTTGGCGCGGCGTCGGGCGTCGGACGTTTTGGGCACCAGCGACATACCAACGATTTCGGGCACCTCTTCAGGTTTGATCCCCAGAATGCGCAACGCGGCGTGATTGGCGCTAATCCACCGCGAATTGAGATCTTCCTTGACATAGGCAAGAGGGGCCTCTTCATAGAGGTCCCGAAACCTTTGCTCGCTTTCGCGGAGTTCCCATTCGAGGCGCAGTCTCAACAATTCGGCTGCCGCCCGCGCCGCGAAGATGCGAAAGATTAACAGCTTTCGCGGCTCCTCAGGCATGGGCCGCTCATCGAAGACGGCAAGATGGCCGAGGACTTTTCCTTGCGGACTGAGAAGCGGTACGCCCAGATAGCTTTCGATTTCCCAATCCACTAGGAGCTTGTCGCCCGGAAAGTTGTGCCGCACTCCCGACGGATGATGGCAAAGGTTCCCGCGAACCACGTCTTCGCACGGCGTACCTGCGAGCGTCCACTCAAGATTATCGGCAACGCGGTCCTTGGCCCAAAGGGCGATGGTTCGCACCTGCGTGTCGCTCTCGGGGGACGCGAATTCCGCGACGAACGCGTACTGGGCGTCGACGGCTCGCGCCAGGTGTCGGACGAGGGTCCGGAAGAACTCTTCGCCTGTACTGTGAACGGTGCCTTCGACGATGGCGCGGAGAGCGGCGATTTCTTCGGTTACCCCCCGTGGCAGTTCGCCGTGTTCTCCAAGAGTTGTTCCTGTCTCGCGCTCGCTGAACGAGCCCTGCATCTGAACCTCCTAATCAAAGGCCAATGAACGGCTCCCCCATCGAAGGTAAAGCCCAAGATTCGACGCTCAGCGAGAGCGTCGCTAAGAAGCACATCGAGGCTTCGATTGAGGCACGGGGCGAACCGTAGCCCGACCTGCTTTCCGCTGGCCGACAGGGCAAGACGAGGAGTTGGCCCAAGCATCTGCCGGAACGACAGGCGACCATTCCTCCCACCTTCCAAATCTATCAAACCGGAAGACAGTTACAAGGATGGCGGATGCTGGCCCCTTTGGCCAGGCGCGGCGGACGACCTTAATCAGTCTTGCACTCGGACATGCTCGTACACGGTTTTGCCAAACCTGGTACGCAGGTCCACCGCGCCAGTCCACGAGATTTCGTAGGCATCCACGAGATGTCGTGGTCTCGAAGGTCGAGACGAACGGGCAACCTGTCATCGCTTCGATCGCGACCATCGATGCAAGCCCTTCCACGCTCAAGACGTTGCGATCGCTCTTCGATCGCGGTTGCGATGACGGCATACGGTTGGCTTTAACCTTCAAACGGTTGAGCAAACGAGGTGCTCAACCGCGGCGGGTTCGCACCTCAGGGGTTCACGATCCGGCGGGCGCCAGTGAAAGGAAGAGAAGGAGATTGAGACGTGACAACCGAGATTATTCACGGCCATACAAACGAAGCAACGGCGCCCGCAGAACTGCGACGCTTTGGCGACAGGAAACCTTCGATCGGTCACCGCCTGGACTCGATCGGCCGCGAGTTGGCCCGCTATGGCCTCGTGGTCGTGATTGGGTGGATCGGCTTCATGAAGTTCACCACCTATGAGGCGGAAGGCATCCGACTCTATGTCAGCAACAGTCCGCTAATGGGGTGGGCATATTCCCAGATCAGCGTTCGAGGGTTCTCGGCCATTCTTGGCGTCATCGAGGTTGTGACTGCCATCCTCATCGCTGCTCGCCCGTTCTCACCTCGCGCGTCAGCCCTTGGCGGGGCGTTGGCAGTTGGAATGTTCCTCACAACTCTCAGCTTCCTTGTTACGACACCAGGCGTGTGGGAGCCAAGCGCCGGCGGCTTTCCCGCGCTCTCGGGCAAGCCGGGCCAGTTCCTTATCAAAGACGTTGTTCTGCTCGGCGTCTCGCTTTGGACACTTGGCGAAAGCTGGACGACAGCAACGAGTCCCTCGACCAAGGAGTGAACAGACATGGCTATTGGCAGCTATGGGGACGACGCGGAAGCTGCCGCAAAGATCAAAGAAGGCTTCGCCCTGCCGGCGCGATGGGACCCGGCGATGACCACCCTTGGTCAAGCACTGGAAGAGTCTCGCCGTTTCTGGCAAGACCCGGAGCATGGCGCGATGCCGCGCGATTACGTCGAGGCGTTCAAGCGCGCGCTCGCAGAACTGGTCCAGGCGGGACTTGAAAAACACTCGCTCCAAGTCGGGCAAACACTTCCCACGTTTTCACTCGCCAACCAAGTCGGGCAAGCAGTTCGGTCCGAAGACTTCTTGGCGTCAGGTCCACTGGTTCTGTCATTTTACCGAGGCGGCTGGTCTCCGTTCTGCATTCTCGCGCTGCGAGGGTTGCAGCACGTGCTGCCGCAGATCAAAAAGTTGGGGGGCAGTCTGGTGGCGATCACTCCCGAGTTGCCAGACAACTCGCTCAGCACCGTCGAAAAGCTCGGCCTCAGCTTCGATGTGCTCACTGACCACGGCCTTGGCTATGCAAGGCAACTCGGCATTGTCTGGAAAATCCCGGAGTACGCCCTCAAGTGGCAGGAGAAGTATTTCGGCGTGTATTTGGAGGGATATAACGGCGCAGGTTATCGGGATGAACTGCCCGTGCCGGCGACGTTCATCATCAATCGCGATGGAACGGTGACGTGGCGGTTTCTCGAAGCGGCGTACTGGCAGCGTGCCGAACCCAGCGACGTCGTCGAAGCGGTGCGGGGCGCTGGCTAAGAATGCCTGACACAAACCCAAAGCGTCGGCGGGTGTAAGCACTTGTGGCCGCGCTCCCGAAACCGGTCCCGAGCCGGCATGCCATTCGCGTGCCTCGTTGCCGCAGAAGTCGCCTGGAACAACCGAATCCCAGCAAATGATTCTTTGACGAAGACAGGAGCGACTGGATGACGACCGAGCACTTTCAAAACCTGATCATCGGCAGCGGGGTCGCGGGAAACCCCAACCGCAAATTTCATGGGGGAAGCGACTTGGCCGGCCTGTGCATCACGTGAGTCCTTTGGGTCGCCACCAACTACCAAGGAGGATGCAAGGGCGCACCGGCCGACTCCGCCATTGCGATAACAGACCCTTTTCCTACGAAGTGGGTCTGTTATTGGGCGGCGGCCCCCCCGCGCCCCGGTTTTATGCTGATAATCATGGGGCTGATAATGGCCGTCTTTTGTGCATTTCGGCCGTCCGTAGGGGGCGGTCACCCAGGGGCCATGGGTGCAACTTGTTATTGCACCACTGCTTCCGACGAATGCCGGTCAGCGCCGAGGCGGTTTTGAGGGGCTTCCAGGTACAGCGCCGGTACGCCCTGGGAACGGTCTGGTACGCATTCGGGGGCGCCACGAGTTGGTGCCCGATCGGTGGGCAGGATCGGGTTGAGCCATGCCCGGACGAGAGCGGCTGGCTCGTTTGCCGGCATGCTTCAACGAGCGCGATCCTGCCCGGTAGTCGTTGGCGTGCTTGCAGTTAGCGTTGAAGAAAGCGTGGTGGTTGATCGAGGCGGCATTGCTCAGAGATCACGCATCATGCCTTGTTCGCCTCACGGTCCGGGTGCCATTCGTGACGCTGGTGGTTATCAGGTTTTTCGACACCCCCTATCAGCTTCCGGATTAGAGGCGGTCGGCCGGCCGCACTCGGCCCTTTGGCGCGGCCGTTGATGCCGCAACAGCCCGACCAATCAACAACGCGGTCGCCCGGCTAGATGACGCGGAATGATTTCCGATGGGACGCGCGGCGGTGAGAACCAATCGGGTTTGCCCGTTGGCACCCATAGCATTGTGCAACCCCTTCCGACCGTCGCCCCACCCATTCGCCCGCCTTCCTCCGCCCGCTTATCGTTGCGCCAAGCCGCCGACCGGTCAGAACACCACCGTGGAAGTTACTTAACCCATGAGTGGAAGCAATGGCACACGACTATTTAACGACCGGTGAAATCGGGGCTCATTTCGGTGGTCAGCCCGAGTGGCGGATCCGACGCGTGGTCGATGAGTTGGACTGCGCGGAACGGTTCTGCGGCAAGCGAGCGATTCCGCGGCAAAGGCTGTCGGACATCGAAGCGCGGCTGATCGCGCGAGGTTGGTTGCCGGCTGCGGTGGAGGCCATCTCGTGAAGCCAGGAAGCAAAAGGCCGCGGTCACCGGTTGTGGACGAGCCCGAAACCGAAATGGGGACTTGTCCCAATCTCAGTTTTCTCACGGAGCGGAGTCTCTCCGAGCTGCGGCCCAGCCCGGAGAACGATTTGCTTTATAAGCCTCCGAAGGCGGATGACCCGGGAATCGCCGCGCTGGCCAACAGCATAGCCGAAAACGGACTGAGGGAACCGCCAGCGGTCAGCGAAGACGGATGGATCGTTTCTGGGCATCGCCGGTGCTTTGCTGCCAAATTGGCCGGCCTTGACCGCGTTCCGGTCCGGGTTCTTCGAGTCCGCCGTTCCGATTATGACACGGACAGATGGTTGTGCCTGATCCGTGATTACAACGAGCAACGCATCAAGACCTACGACGAAAAGCTGCGCGAGACGTTGCTGACAGTTGACCCAGACCTGGCACACGTGAATCTCCTGGCACACCGCCGAAAGGCGGCAGAGATTGCGATCGTGGCCGTGGACCTCCGGGAAAAGAAAAAGCGTGCCAAGATCAGCCCGGCTAAGCGGTCATTTTTAGACGCCGTGCTGGCCATCGTCGAAATGCATAAGGAATTCTGGCCTCTCTCCGTTCGCCAGATCCATTACTACCTGCTAGACGATCCGCCGGTGCGAAACGCTGGTGGACCGCGACAGCCGCAACTCGTGTACGCCAACGACGTGGAATCCTACAAGGATCTGTCGGACATTGCGACGCGCGCCAGGTTGTGCGGCGAGATTGCGATGGATGCCATCGACGACGAGACGCGGCCGATCACCACTTGGCTGGTCGAGAAAGACGTCCGCGATTTCGCGAGCAAGCAGTTTGACGGGTTTCTCAAGCGCTACTGGCGCGACCTCCTGCAATCCCAGCCGCACCACATCGAGGTCATCTGCGAGAAGAACACCGTCTGGCCGATCCTTCAGACGGTCGCAGCGGATTATTGTCTGCCGATCACCAGCGGCCGTGGCTACTGTTCCTTGGCACCCCGGCACAAGATGTATGAGCGGTTCAAGAAGAGCGGCAAGGAGAAGCTGATCCTGCTCGTCGCATCCGACTTTGACCCGGATGGCGAAACCATCTGCGAGTCGTTCGCGCGGTCGATGAGGGACGATTTTGGCATCGACGCCATACACCCCATCAAGGTCGCGCTGACTCACGAGCAGGTCAAAGAGCTAAAGCTTCCGCCACAACTCAAAGCCAAAAAGAAGAGCCCGAGTTATCACCGGTTCGTAAAGAAGTACGGGACCGACTGTTTCGAGCTTGAGGCGTTGAAGCCGAAGACGCTGCAAAAGATCCTTCGCCAGCACATCGACACGGTGATTGACCGTAAGGCATTCAACCACGAGCTGGACATGGAAAAGCAAGACGCGGCGTGGCTGCGAGGCGTGCGTCAGATCGCGATCGACGCCATGAAGGGCGCAGACTTCGATCTTGGTTAAGTGAGCGGGGCTTGTGTGGTCTGCTGCGAAAGCGGAGCGGGTTACGATTCGGCAATCCTTTTCCCGAACCAAAAGGTCGATTGCTGTTAAGAACATGGGCACGGGTTAAAAGCTCCCCGTGCTCGGTTGTGCGGGTGTAACGCGAGTCGGTCGTGGATTCGGCCGGCGGCAACACAATGCGACGAAGGCGCGTGAATGGGTACGAAGCGAAACGACAGGTTATCCACGAACCGATGTGGTTTATTCCGGGCTCCGGGCTGGTACTAGACAAAGCCGACCGTCGGCCCTCCAGCAATTCGTCCTACGTCCCGGTCGAAAACTCAGAACGCTCGAAAAGAGCGAACGCAAAACGAGTCGGTCAGTAGCTTCGCCAGCATCCGCACAACCACCACCACACAGGCCACAGACAAACAGGTCAACACCCTTCTCCCATACCTGAGAAGGGAAGGACGCCGGTACGCGCAGCCACTTTTTGTGGCATCTGCGATCGAAGTCGGGATTCTCGCCAGCCCGTCTCGACGTGCGGAACTGGTGCTCAACGCTTCCCGCATTTTCCGCTTGCATTCCTCGCGCCCGCATGGCTCATTGTCATGTCACGCGGCCGGCTGAGCGCCGCTGGTTTCAGCCACCGGAGACACCTCGATGCAGTTCGCCCTCTGGCAGATCGCCCCCGGCAAGATCCTTACCCGCCAAGAACTCGGACTAGTCCTAATCGACCTGAAGCAGAAGGCCGAGCGCTCGCGGAACGGCCGGCTCAATCTGGTCCTCTTCCGCCTGGCGTGCTGCTGCGGCCTTCGGGTGTCGGAGATCGCTAAGCTGCGGTTGGCCGACGTCGACCTGGCGTCGCGCCGGCCGAACATCAGGATTCGCCGCGAGGTGGGCAAGGGCGGCCGTGGGCGCTGGGTTCCCCTCTGGTGGGACGCGGGGACGCTGGCCGACCTCATCGCCTGGAAGGCCAAACGTGTGGCCGACGGGGCGACACCAACCGACCCGTTCCTTTGCTCGCAGCAGCGAGGGGCGACGGTGCGGCCGCTGTCGCGCCACACGCTACGTCGTCGCTTTCAGACTGCCTGCCGGGTTCTCGGTCTTGAGCGGATCAACCGACTCACGATCCACCACGGACGACACACTTTTGTGAGCCACGCTTTACATGGCGGCAGAAGTCTAGCCGAGGTCCGCGACGCCGCAGGCCATACCAACGTCAGCATCACGTCGGCGTACTTGCATGTAGCGGTCGATGAGGATGAGGGGCTAGGGCGGTTGTTCGGCTGACCTTCGTTCCACGCCTCGCGAGCGACCATCTCATCGTGCCACTTTGTCATGCTACCTGTTAATTTTCGGGGGTCTCGGCTAGAATTGAGGGCTGAAGTGTTCGCCCAGTGTGCCGATAGGTCACGTTCGATGACCGATGCTGTTCAGCCGATCCCCGGCACACAAAAACACCGCGATGGCGCCACACAGTGTGGGGACGTTCGTCAGCGGCGGCGGGTGTTATTCATTGCCGTGTGCCACTCGCTGGCCGAGTGTCTTGTCCTAATCACCGGCGTCCAACTCGCCGGATGTGGTTCCAACTCGATCGACTTGTGTGTCGACCGGGCCGATGTCGCTTGCGTGACTCTCCCCGAACCGACGGTTGAAACCGGCGGCATCCGATTCGCTCAAGTTGCGCACGAACGAGGGCTTCTGCACGTTTGGCCGCGACAACCGCGGCCGATGACTCTGCGCGAGACCTTCGGCTGCGGTTGTGCAACCTTTGACTACAACAATGACGGGCTGCAAGACGTGTTGCTCGTCGCCGATCCGCATCCCGTACTCTTTCGCAATACGGGTGGTGGCAGATTCGAGAACGTGACGGCCGACTCCGGTCTGAAACCGATCCAGGCGCATCGGCCGACCGCGTCACGCCGGGAGCCGGGGGCGGACGAGGCCGGCTCCAGCCACCACGGCAGGGCTCAAGGTCACACGAGAACCCGATCGGCCGAGTGGGCCGACTGGACCGGCGTGGCCGTCGGCGACTACGACGGTGACGGTTGGCTCGACGTGTTGTTGACCGGATTTCATCGACTCGCGCTGTTCCGCAACGACGGCGGCGGGGGGTTTATCGACGTGACGAGGCAAGTGGGACTCGACCCGGACAATCACGGACATTGGGGTTCCAGCGCAGGCTTCATGGATTTGGATGGCGACGCAGTTCTCGACCTTGTCATCTTGAACTACGTCGTTTTTGGTCCCGGCTCCAAGCAATACTGCGAGTTAGCACTGGGTGTCGAGTCGGGTTGCCCACCCAACTTCTATCATCCCGAAAGAGGCGAAGTCTGGCGAAACACCGGCCGGGGCGCATTCGAATTACTTGCTGGGGAAGCGGCGATGCACGAGACGAGCGGTGTGGCGATGGTGCTCGCTTTTACCGACCTTGACGACGACAATCGACAGGACGTCTACATCGGCAACGACCGCACGCGCGCCGAGTTCCTGCACAACCAGGGTGAAATGGAATTCAAAAACACCAGCATCGAGATCGGGCTGACGGTTGGGCCAGGTTGGATACCCATGGCGGCGATGGGGGCGGACTGGGGTGACTTCAATCGCGACGGGTTGCTCGACCTGACGGTCACCGACTATCAAGGCAACTCCTTCGCGCTGTTTAAGCATGAAGCGCACGAGTTGGACGGCGGCGCTGAGTGGCACAGTTTCGAGGAGGTTGGCCATCCGACCGGCGTTGGCCTGGCGACCCGCGCCAGCTTGGGCTTTGGTGCCAAGTGGCTCGACATGGACAACGACGGCTGGCCCGACTTGTGTTACGCCAACGGTCACGTCTACGACAACGCCGGCGAGATCAAAGCTGGCGAGACATTGCGACAGGCGTCGCTGCTCTTGCGCAATGAGAAGGGCCGCCGTTTCGTGGACCTTACACCCGCGCTCGAACCGGCCGTGGCCACACCGATCGTTGGACGCGGATCGGCCACAGCGGATTTCAACAACGATGGACGGGTCGACCTGTTGATCGTGGATTATGAAGGTGCGCCACTGTTGTTGGAGAACCAATCACAGACTGAAAACCACTGGATCAAGTTCGATCTTCGCGGAGCGGACGCCAACACGTTCGCCTATGGCGCACGGGTCACCGCAAAGACGGACGACACGGTTTGTGTCGGGGAAGTTTCGCCCGCCTCCAGCTACCTCTCATCCAGCGATCCGCGCATTCACTTTGGGCTGGGGAAATCGACCGTGCTGGAAACCGTGACGATCCGCTGGCCCTCGGGCCGCACGGAGGAGCTGCACGACGTCACGGCCGATCAGATCGTGCGGATCACCGAACGGCCTGGAATGCGAGCCGGAAATTAGAGTTCGCGGGCGAAGGAGGGCACCCGTTCCCCGGCATGTCATCGCTGGCTACTCCTCAGGCACAGGATAGATGACGGAGTCGTCCCGCATAACCCCCCGATTCCGGTCGAACCACTTCCGATCACTATCGATGACAATACGGGGGTGTGCCTTGCGCAGCGCGTCCAATGCCTTGCTGAGTTCCGTCAACTCGCTCTCCAAGGCAAAAACACGATCCCCACGATCGACGGAGAGGGTGGTCAAGCGATCGGCGGTATCGAAGGCCCCTTGTTCATGGAATCGCAGCTCCTTGAGAGAGTCCAACGCACCCAATACGCTCCACTCGGCCTCCGAGTGTGCTTCCTCAGGATCAAGCGATCGCTGTAGCGGTAGCGCCGCGAGTGTCTGTTTGGTGACGCGTGAATATCGTTTAATGTGTAACGCGTTCAGTTTCTCGATAGGAATCAGCATCCGAAGCCTTGCCGGAGTGGTCATCTCCCCGTCGATGGTCAGTTCTTCCAGCGCCTTGAGCGAGCCCAACCCGGCCAATGCGGCATCCGCCACATCAATACCGGTTAGATTGATCGATTGCAACCGGGGAAAACCGGCAAGGTGGCGGACGTCTTCCTCGTCGACCATATAGTCCCATGCGTACAGCTCTAACAATTCAAGCCGCGGCAACACTGGCAGGTGCGACAACATGCCGATCCCGTCAGTTGTTTCGGGTGGGCTGGCCTCGCGTTCATCGTCCCACCAATGAAACCCCATGCTCAAGGATCTCAGGCCCTTCAGGCTAGTTAGGTGTCTCAAGCTGTCGTCAAGACGAACGCCCTCGAGGTGAAGCTCCTCAAGCTGAGCCAGTTTGCCCGCGGCGGCAATGCAGCCTGGCGGAATTGCATGGTTCGGATGGTAACCGGAGTCGCGGATACGTAGTATTCGCACCTGCCCCATGCTGCCCAAAGTGGCGGCCAATCCTGCAATCGGGTGCTTTACACTGATGTCGAGATATCGCATCTTGGGGAGACTCGACAAGCGCCCAAGGAACGCTGTACCGTCCTCATCGGAACACGACACGCTGGCGCCGACGATGCGCCGGCGAAAACGATCGGCCCCAACGACGTCAAGCCACCTCGGCCCCCATCGCTCTAAATACAGATGCGGACTATCATGGTGTTGGTCCGCCTGGGCAATGATCGGGTCCTGTAGGTTGGCTCGCTCGCGCAGCGCGAAACACCAGCCGCATGTCGCCGCAACGAGCGTCACCATGGTGAGCATTGTGCGTAGACTCCAGCGAAACCGAGGCTGAAAGCGACGCCAAAGCCATTCACAAATGAACGCCGCCGCGGAAAGCATGGCGACCCAGACCAATAGGTTGGCAGCGAACCAAATCGTATTGTAGTTTTGGTCGAGCTCGGTAGATCCGCCGTACCAACCCTGGACGTCTTGCCAGCGCCAAATCCACGGCCAGCCATACTTGGGGCCCGGCCCCCAGAACCTAGGTATATCGCGACTCAGATTTGCCAACACGATCGGGGTCGCCAGCACCGACAATGCAAGTAACGTCGGTAATCGTATGCGATAGCGCCCTGGAGGCGCGTAGCGGCGCAGCAGCCATTGGCAGACGACGTCAACCGCAGCGAGCATCGCGAGCCATACTGCCACGTCCACTGCGAGGCGTCGCCGGCTCCAGTCAACGAGCTCGGGGGTCATGCGATCCTGGATCACCATCCTCGGCGACGACGAACTCGGCGTAAACTCGCACCAGTACCAAACCAGTGGCCAGCCGTAGGATGCATTTGGCGGAGGCCATCCCTTTCCATTTTCGATCGGTGGCCTCGCATCATGGCTCAAATTGGCGACCACGACCGGCGCCGCGACAACGATCAGTACAATGAACGTCAAGATTCGCAGGCGATATAGCGGAAGTTCTTTGGAGTCCGCACTCATGGCCGTTTCCCCCCAGGCTCGGTCGTCGCACAATCTCTCCGGCGATCAATTGTAGTGATCCCGCGATCGCCCTTGCCATAAGTACGGGTCGAGACGAACGGGGATGGAAAGCAGCCCCCGCGCCTTTCGACATTTCGGCAGATTCACGCAACTCCCTTCGGACCGACACACCGACGCAGTCAGCGCAGGTTGGCAAACGGGGGCCAGCCATGAGAAAGAGGCCCGCGTGCGGGCCTCGTGGGCGTTGTAGGGCCGCGAGGGCGGCTAGTGCCCAGCTTGGGATTGGTCAGAGGCCACGGCGCCATGAACTGGCGGGTCGAGTTCGTTGGCCACCGCGAGCAGCACTTCAACGAGGTCGTCGGCATTGATCGAACGCGACCGCTGGCCCGTGTCGATCGCTTGCTGCATGCGAGCACCTACCGCCCGCAACGCGTCGGCAACTTGCCTCATGCGACGCCTCCATTGCCGACGCGTGACCGAAGCCGCTGGGCCGAACGAATGGTGATCCGCTTGCCCGTGGCCTCGTTGACGGCATGGATCACCTTGCGCCACGCATCGCCTCTGGACCACATCGCCGGCGGAATCTCTTTGATCTCAACGACCCGCACGACGCAGAGTCGGCCTGAGACCTTGGCGGTATAGCGACGGCCAACTTCGACGTCTTGCATCTTCATTCGAGCACCTCCGAAACGCAGAAGGCGGAAGCCGCGTCAGCTTGCCGCCGACGCCGGCGGTGGGATCGTTCACGTACAGCGAGATCTTCGTGTCCCGCCGCAACGAAGGGAGCCAACGCAGGCGAAAGCGGGCCCAGGCCTTCGTGGCCGCGTCCGTGCGGCCCGTCGCCCGAATGCGTACCTCGTCGGCCACCGTCACGCCCGGAGGCAGCTTCGGTGGCACTGCGAAGTACACCTTGTCGATCGCGACCCGATAGAGCCGCGTCTTTGGTTTGCGGGAGGTCATCAGGCACCTCGGACCGCGAACTTGCCGCGCTCGGTTTTCTGGAACCGGGCCTCAGCGCCCTTAACGGTGATCTCACGCAGGATTGCCGAGTACAGCGTGGCAGCCGGCGTCTTGCCGCCAGGGCTGGTCCAGTAGCCCTTCTCAGCCATCGCCGCGATCATTTCCTTCGTGGTCATCGGCTTGCCCGCCTCGGTGAGCACCTTGGCCGCAGCATCGATGGCGCTCAGCTTGCCGTCGGCCTTGGGCTCCGATGGCTTCCGGGTCTTGCGCTTCTTGCCCGTGGCCTCGGTCGTGGGTTGCTCTGACGCGGGCTGCTCGGTCGCGGTGTGTTCGACCGTCTCGGCCTGCGGATCCGTCTTCGCATCCGCTGGCGCTGCGCTACCCGGCTCGAAACACTTCGCACAGAAGGTTTGACCGTCTTCCGTCTTCCATTCGTGGTCGCCGCCCTTGGGGCACACGCCGGTTTCTACGGGCGCATCGGCGGGCGCCGGCGCCTCCGTCATGGTTTTGGGAGCGGGCTCGTTGGCGGCCTTGGTCGCCTTGCCCTTGCTGGAGGCGGGGACCTTGCTCTTGCTCTGAGCCTTTTTCGCAGGCTGCTTTGTCTTAGACATCGTTCAACTCCTCATTCGTCGTGATGGTCGGCTGCCATCTTCAGGCGGCGGGAACCACCCGTCGCGACGCCCGAAGGCGTTTCGGCTTCGTCGTGTCGTTGTGTCCGTTGGCGGAGCAAAGGTTCGGTTCATCCGGCGAAGACGTGGTCCGCGAGGCCGGCGGCCAGGAAGTCGACGATCGCCCGGACGGTCTCGTCCGCGGCGGCGCGATCCAGCCCGCGGTCCCAACTGAAAACCTCCAGACCATCGGCGATCCGTCGCAGCAAAAGCTTGGAGATGCGGCTGTTGCCCAATTCCGCATCGGAGTGCTCGGCATGCTCCGCGAAGACCAATGCGTTGAACCGGTGGCCGGCGATCGTGCCGATCACCCACGTTCCATCGGCCGCGGCCTGGCGGGTCGTCTTCGTGATCTCCAGGTCATCGCCAAGGTCAAATTCGGTCGGGTCGTGGTCGTCGTTAATCATCGTTTTCCCTTTCGCAGTAATGGTTTGCGCTTCACGAATGAACAGACAGTTACCTCGTGTACGCAAGAACATCAAGCAGGATTCCGCTGCGTTTTTTCGCCGGTCCGGGATGCCCCCTTCTGAAGGACGGCTCGCGGCGAAAGCGGCCGCGTTTTCGGGGACGCCCTGTTGCCAACCGAGGAGCTTCCTCGCGTCGACGGGCCAACGTGGGCGGCCACGACGCCAACCGGGCGACGCCGGCCGACACGTCCTGCCAAGCCAGACCGCCCGTAGAACGCCCGAATGCCCAGAGCAGATGCGCACCGCAAACTCGAAGTCCTCCGCCGTCGCCAGGCAGTCGCCGACCTTTACCTGCAGGGCCTCAGCCAGATGGCGATCGCCGAGCGATTGAACATCTCGCAGGCGACGGTGTCGGCCGACCTGAAACACATCCGTCGTGAATGGCGCGAGTCGACGATCCGAGACTTCGACCATGCGCAGGACCGAGAACTCCAGAAGATTGATCGCCTCGAACGTGAGTTGTGGGAGGCTTGGGAGCGATCGAAGAAACCACAGCAAAGCGCCGTGCTCGAAGGCGAAGGGGCACAGCAGCCACGCCGGAAGACCATGCGAAGCCAGAACGGCGACCCTCGCTACCTGGAACTGATCCACAAGTGCATCGCCGCCCGCTGCGCGCTTCTCGGTCTGAACGCACCGCAACGACTCGAACACTCAGGGCCGGGCGGAAAACCGCTCGCGTTCGCAACCATCTTGGCGACGGCGGACAAAGAACCAACCGACGAGCCGCCGCTCGAGCGCACGGGCAATGTGTTTGATGTCGATGCTGAACTAGCGCGGTTGAGGGCAGGACATGCCGGGAGAAATGAGTCGTGAGTCCCTGCAAAGTCGATGGCTCCGTCGCTTTAGGTCGGATCCTTGTGGATTCGCCAAAGCGCTATGGCCGCGTCTGGTTCTAACGGAATACCAGGAGCGCATTCTCAAGAGCCTGGTCGTCACGCCGGAGGTCTGGGTTCGCAGCGCCAACGGCGTCGGCAAGACGCTCGTGGCCGCCATCGCGGCAGTCTGGTTCTTCTCCACCCGGACGGGCATCGTCGTGGCGATATCGAGCAAGGAGGATCAGCTCGAAAAGGCCCTTTGGAACGAGGTCGAACTGCTGTTGCGCTCGGCCACATGGAACGGCCAACCGGTCGACTTCGGCTTCGCCTGCAAACACCTCGAAATTCGTCATCGACTCGACAACGGACGATCGCTGCCCAAGAGCTACATGATCGGGCGCTGCGTTTCGCAAGACGAGAATCTCGCAGGGGTCCACTTGGCCACGCTCGATGATGGCACGCCGACCGTGCTTTTCATCTGCGAGGAAGCATCGGGCATCGACGACAAGCTCTGGCCGGTCATCCGCACGAGCGCGCACCGGATGCTGGTGATCGGAAACCCGATCAGGCTGGACGGTGAATTTCACCGGGTCTGCTCCGCGGGCCCGCAAGCACACCACGCTCAGCCGGGCAAGCTCTATCGAGACGTGATCACGATCAGCGGCGAGGATTCGCCGAATGTCCGGATCGGGATGGCGTGCGCGAAGGAAGGGTTGCCTCAGCCGGAGCGTCCGCCAGTGCCCGGCGTGCTTTCCTATGAAACCTTCCTGGAGCTGAAGGCGACCTTGCCCCCGTGGTCTCTCCGGCCGCGGCTCTACGGGCTTCCCAACGATGACGCGACCACGAGGCTGTTCCCGGCGTCATGCCTCGATCTTGCGCAGGAGCTGTATCAACGGCTGAAAGAGCACGAGGCGCATCTGAAGGCCAAAGACCGTCCGTTTCGCTGGGGTGGGCTACTCGCCCTTGGTGTCGACTGCGCCATGGGCGGAGGCGACATGTCTTCCTGGGCCGTCTACGGCAAGTACGGAGTGGTTCACGTCGAGGTGCTCGACACGCCGAACACGCGTCGGATCAAGGGGCACACGTTGAAGCTCATGCGGAAGTGGCGCATAAGGCCCCAATGGGTCGCCTTCGACCGAGCGATCGGCGGAGTAATCGCCGACGAAATGCGAGAAGAAGGACGGGACGTTCACGATGTCGGCTTTGGCAGGAGGGCCTTCGAGCCAGACAAGTACGCCAGCATGAGGGTCGAGCTTTACGGGGAACTCGCGCGGGCGATGCGGAAGATGGTCGACGACGACGGGAAGCCGACCGGGAGGATTCAACGGCTCCTCAACACGCCGGTCGACAAATGGGAGAAGTCCTGGAAGTGCGTCGCCCTGCCGCCGGATTCGCTGCTCCGGGAGGAGCTGTTCATCCTGCCGCAATACGAGGATGGCAAAGGGCGTCTGTGCTTGCCGCCAAAGGCGCGGGGAAGCAAAAATGGCCCTGGCGGTGAGACCCTCAAAGACATGCTGGGCCGATCGCCCGATAGATCGGACGCCGCAGTTTTAAGCAAATACGCCTTCGATCGCGGCCAGGAGTACCGGGAGCTGTCCGTGGTCCGAGGGCCGTTAGTGTATTAGGGCCGCGCGGAGCTGTTTAGATTATGCTCTTCTCCCCAGCGTGCGATCGCGTATGTTGCGCCAACCAGCGCAGCTGCTCACCAATTCGCAATCCCTGCATGGGGATCAAAACGGCCACGTGCTGCTCGGCCAAGCGCGAGATCACAAACTCGCGATACCGCTTACCGGCGAGGAACACCACCGTACCCAGGTCTGGGACGGCCGTCGTGAGTTGATCCGTGACCCGCTCGGCCCAACGGCGGCGTTCGGTCGCCGCCATCCGATTTAGCGTCCGCTCATAAGGCGCGACCAGTCTATTGGGAGGAATAAGTCCATACTCGGCCGAAAGGATAAACCACGGGCACCCCGAAGCCTCCGCATAGCGACGCGATTTGCGGAATAGGTCGGAGACATAAAGATCACAAGCTGGGCACGGCTGGTCCCGCTTCTGACTCACGCAGGAGATGAGATACACTTTGGTGCCGATCGGCCGCATCCCAATCTCCAGCGCTAGCCAGCCACAGTAGGCGGTTGCTCGATGCTCGCGCTTCGAGGGCAGAGGTCGCGCATATAGCATTCCCCGCACAGCGGTGCTTGCGGGCGACACCAGCGGCGCCCGATCTCCCAGGCGGGATAATCGAGGAGCCCAGGAAACTCCGGATGCAGTGCCCTCGCTCGATAGACGACGGCTTCCAAAGAATCGCCCTCATTGATCAATCGTAGACGTCCGAAGACCCTTCTGACATGCACATCGGCCGAGACGTCGATGGAGTAAAAATCCCTAAACGGTATCTTGAACTCCCGCGCCAGGATGTTCGCTGCCATCGTCGCGATTTTCGGGCCGACACCGCGAAGCTCAAGAAACCGGTAGACGACGTCGGCGCTGCTTGGGCAGTCAGCCCACATCTTGGCTGCGTCACCGGCGTATTTCTGGCGTAAAACGACCACCGCAGCGTGGAAGTTCTTGCTCATTTCCTCGGTGTACCGGTGCAGCGGCTCCGGCTTTGTCATCAACTCTCTGGTTTCATCCAGCGTCAATGTTGCAAGCCTTGAGAAATCAAAAGTGCCGAGTTTTTGGGCAAACCGAAATGGGATCAGCCACGCTTTCTCGGCGCGAATCTGCCGGTCCATCACGCAAGCAAGAACAAACGCATGCGGATGCAAAGTCAGATCGTTGAGGAGTTCGTCGGCTTCACGGACTTTCGTGAATTCGATGAAGTTCGGTGGGCCGTCGAAGAGTCGCCTTCCGCGTTCGACCAGAACGTCGGTTATCTCGTGGTGACTCATTTGGTACGCTCCGACGGTATTGGGATATCGCTACTTTACGGTGCCAAACGCTGAACCGGCGGATTCGATTCCGCCAAGTATACTGCCGCCGGACGTCGCCTCCAATCGAGGGCATGAGGCCAGGGGGCTTTGTGGCTCGCCGCCGGACGTCGTGATCCTGCCGGCGCCGCCGTGTCCCCACCGGACACACGCCCCAAAAGGGACCCAGTTGCTCACAAATGGGTCGCTTTCCAACGCGCAGTTCAGATGTCAGACAAGACTGGCGGGATTCCAACGCTAGTTGATCCTGAGCGTCCCATCGGTCTGCAGAAACACTTGTAATTTGCTCTCCCCCCATTTATACAGGGCGAACTAGTACGCTTGCCGCGTCGCGCACGTGCGAAAAGGGGGACGGGCATGTTCGAGTCGGGTTACCGGGTTGTTGCTTTCCCGCCGGGAGAGGTCCGCGGTGAGGACGGCTGGCGCTCGAACCGGCGTTCCATTCTCACGCCTGTCCGGCGCTTCTTTCCATTAAGCCGAGAGCAGCTGAACGCTCGTCACGTTGGACGTTCCCTGTCCAGGCATTCGGCTATCGTCTTTCACGACCAAGGCGCGCGTTGTTTCGCGCAGGGACGATAACCTATGCCCGCCGATCCCCAGATCGTTCGCCAGTGGCTACTGCTCAAGACGCTCGCAGTACGGCATTACGGTGCGGCGGTGCGCGAATTGGCCGAGGAACTCGACGTGGCCGAAAAGACGATCCGTCGCGACATCGACACGCTCCGCGGCGTCGGCTTTCCGCTGGAGGAGACCGTGGGTGAGCGCGGGCGGAAGGTCTGGAAGCTGCCCGCGGGCACGAGCCAGCCTCCGCTTACTTTCACGTTCGACGAGTTGCTTGCGATCTATCTCGGCCGGCGTTTTCTCGATCCGCTCAGAGACACGCTCATCGGGCAGGCCGCCGATCGAGCGCTGGCCAAGATCCGCGGCATGGTCGGCGAGCGGGCGCTTGCGTATCTGGAAACAATGGCCGGCAACATTCACCTCACGGCCGTCGGCGCGGGCGACTACGGCGGCAAGGGCGAGATTCTCGACCAGGTGCAACAAGGCATCGAAGAATCGAAAGCCACGATGATCGTCTATCGTTCGCAGCGATCGACCGAGCCGGTCACCTACGAAATCTTCCCCTACGCCCTGGTCGAGCACCGGGGCTCGGTTTATGTCGTCGCCCACTCGCGCGACCACGACGCCGTGCGGCAATTCAAGCTCGACCGCATCGAATCGGCCGAGGTCACAGAATTTCCCTTCCATCGGCCTGATGCGTTTAACATAGCCGACTACCTGCGTGGCTCGTTTGGCGTATATCACGGCGAAGGCGGGACGGACGTGACGGTTCGCGTTCGCTTCCGCCCGTCGGTGGCCCGTTACGTTTCCGAATCGCGTTGGCATTCGAGCCAGCAGCTCACCCCGCAGCCCGACGCCAGCCTTGTGGCCGAGTTCCGCCTGAGCAGCACCGAAGAGATCCGGCACTGGATCCTCAGCTTCGGCCGCCAGGCGCTTGTGCTCGAGCCGGCGTCGCTCCGCGACGAAATCGCGGCCGAGCTGCGGGAAATGGTTGGCTCGTATGACTCGGCCGCGACGGACGGGGCTGGCACGCTTGAGACGGGTGCCGATCGACCAGGCTCAACGGAGACGCCGCCCGCGGGCAAGACAAAGAGCAAACCGCGATGATAGGCAGCGGGGCTTTGTGAACCTATGTCACGTTGGACATGACCTGACCATGCAACCCCCTACGATAATCCGCCATCACGCGGTCCGCGCAGATCATGTCGAGGTCCTGAGCGCCCGAAGCTGGAGCCGATTTCATGTCCACGGTTGATACTGACCTGATTCCCGTTCGCGCCTTGAATCAAGTGACGTACTGTGCACGATTGTACTACCTGGAATACGTCGAATCGGTGATGCCGATCAACGAGCACGTCGAAGATGGCCTGTTCCAACATCGCCGCGTCGATGATCCCGACTTACGGCACCGCCCTCGCAAGGAAGGCGACGCGCTGCACACGCGCAGCGTGCACATCAGCTCTGAGCGGCTGGGTATATCGGGGAAGCTCGACCTCATTGAAGAGAAACAAGGGGAGACCTATCCGGTCGAGTACAAACGAGGCGGCGGTCCCGCCGGCGCCCGCGGCCAACCCGCCTACTGGGACAACGACGCCGTCCAGGTCTGCGCGCAGGGCCTGTTGCTCGAGGAAGAATTCGGTGTGCCAATCTCCCGCGGCATTCTTTACTACATCGCCAGCAAGACCCGCGTCGAAGTGCCCTTCGACGACGAGCTACGCGCAAAGACGCTCGGTGCGATCGCCGCCATCCGCGCGCTCTCCGCGCGCGACGCCCCGCCCGAGCCGCTGCCGGCCGAGCTGCGTCACCGCTGCTCCGGCTGCTCGCTGGTCACCGTCTGCCAGCCCGAAGAGACACTCTATTGCCTTACTCGACCGGACGCGCCGGCCAGCGAAGCGCCGGCCATCGGCATCACGCGGGTCCTGCCACAAGGCAGCGAGGGAGCGGTCGTCTACCTGCAAGAGGCTGGTTCTTACGTCGGCAAGCGGAGCGAACACCTCGTCGTCCGTAAAGACGGGATGGAGATCCAACGTGCGCCGATCGCGGCCATTCGCCAAGTGGTGGTGTTCGGCAACGTGCAACTCTCGACGCAGGCGCTCGAATGTCTGGCCACCTTGGGAGTGCCGGTGGCCTACCTCACGGCCTACGGCCGCTTTATCGCCGCGCTGGAGCCGGCGCCGACGAAGAACGTCATGCTGCGCGTCAATCAATATCGCCTGTTCGGCGATCCGCCGCGGGCACTGGGGTTGGCGAAGGCGGTCGTCAAAGCAAAAGTCGCCAACCAGCGAACGCTGTTGATGCGCTCGCTACGGTCGCGCGGCCTCGACGAACCGGGGGCAGGCGACGGCCTGCGCGGCAGCGACGAGCCAGCCGCCCGAGATATGGCCGACTTGCTCGACCGCGTCGACGCGATCTCCGATCCGGCCGTGCTCTTGGGGACCGAAGGGCAGGCGGCCGCGCTCTACTTCGGCCAGTTCAACCGCATGCTCTCGAAAAGGCCGTTCACTGCGGGGGCGCCATTCGACTTTCGGAAGCGCAACCGGCGTCCGCCGCGCGACCCGGTGAATGCGCTTTTGTCGTTCGCCTACGCCATGCTCTTGAAGGACTGCTTCTCGGCACTCTGCACTGTCGGCTTCGACCCATACTACGGCTTCTACCACGCCAGCCGGCACGGCAAACCGTCGCTGGCGCTCGACCTGATGGAAGAATTCCGGGCGATCATCGCCGACTCGGTGGTGCTCACGCTGGTCAACAACGGCAGCCTCACCCCCAAAGATTTCTTGATCTGGCGAGAGGCTTGCCAGTTGACTGACGAGGGCCGCAAGCGTTTCTTCCAGGCATACGAACAGCGTAAGGCGACGGTCGTGACGCACCCGGTGTTCGGCTACAAGATGGCCTACGGCCGCATGCTCGAAGTACAAGCCCGCATGCTCGCCGCCCACGTCCGCGGCGACATTCCCGCTTACACCGGCTTCACGGTCAGGTAAGTTAACTTCATCCCTCTTTCATCCTTCATCCTTCCGCCTTCATCCTTTCCGCCGATGGACACTTACCTCGTGGCCTACGACATTTGCGACGCGAAGCGGCTGCGGAAGGTGGCGCACACGTGCGAAGATTTTGGATTTCGGCGGCAGTATTCGGTGTTTTTGTGCCGGCTGGCGGCGGTCGACTTGGTGCGATTGAAGGGGCGTTTGTACGACATCATCGACCTGACGGTCGACCAGGTACTGTTCATTCCCTTGTGTGAGCGTTGTGCCGACGGCATCGAGTCGCTCGGTCGCCCCGTGGAAAAGCACGACGCGCGAGACATCGTGATCGTAACGTAGCCATGAAAGAACCTGAGCGGAATTTACTTGCTATTCGTGGGCAATCGGTTATAGATCCGCGAAGTGCCGTCGAGATGGCGGTGGGGCCACGTCGAGAAAAGGGGCAACCATGTCGCGCCTGAACTTTTGCTCGTTCTTCTCCGTCGCTTTCGGCGAGGATCGGAAACCTTATCTCTATCAGGAACGGTTCGCCGAGGCTGAACAGCTACCGGAAGTCGTCGACGTGCCGACTGGCCTCGGCAAGACGGCGGCAGCGGTTCTCGCTTGGATTTGGCGTCGCAAGTTCGGCTCAGAGGCAATTCGCAAAGAGACCCCCCGCCGCCTTGTGTACTGCCTTCCGATGCGCGTCTTGGTCGAGCAGACGTTAGAGGAGACCGTACGGTGGTTGGACAATATCGGGCTCCTTGGAGGTGAAGCCACATGGCGCGGCGGCGCCGAACGGCGGCTTGAGCGCTATGAGCCCTGGCCCAACGACGAACGGCCCGCCACGGGGTGGGCCGCGGACGCACTCGCCGCGGCTCCGACCATCCAAGCGTCGCGCGTGGCGGTTCATGTCTTGATGGGCGGCGAGGATCGAACCGACTGGGCAAGTTGGCCTGAAAGAGACGCGGTTCTCATCGGCACACAAGACATGCTTCTGTCGCGAGCCCTGAATCGTGGCTATGCGGCGAGCCGAGCACGTTGGCCAATCGAGTTTGCGCTGCTCAACAACGATTGTTTGTGGGTATTCGACGAGGTGCAGCTCATGGGCAGCGCGTTGGCGACGAGCTCCCAGCTCGATGCGTTCCGCAACGGCGGTAAGCAACGCGGCGGTTTCGGCGTCTACGGTAGCTGCCGCTCGCTTTGGATGAGTGCAACAATCCAGCCAGATTGGCTGGATACCGTCGACCACATGACTCCGGACCAACCGGCGCTTGGATTGTCAGCCGAGGAAAAGCGCGATCGTGCTAGCGAGGCTGGCCGGCGGCTCAACGCAACAAAAAAACTGATACCCGCGAGGAATCGGCTTGACAAAAAAGCGACGGCGCTCTCTGCGGAGATCTTGGAGACGCACATCCGCAGGGCTGCAGAAGCGCGCGCAATGACGCTCGCTGTGGTGAACACAGTCGAACGCGCGACGCGCCTTCATAACGAGCTTCGGAAAATCGCAGCAAAGCGGAAGCTTACGGTGGACCTTCTGCTTGTCCACTCGCGCTTCAGGCCACCTGATCGGCGGGCAATCGTGGACCGCCTGCGATCGGATTGTCCAGAGGGCGGTCGGATTGTCGTCTCGACCCAAGTGGTGGAGGCTGGGGTGGACATATCAGCGGGCGTTTTGTTCACTGACGTAGCTCCTTGGGCGTCCCTTGTCCAGCGATTCGGACGCTGCAACCGCAAAGGAGACATTAACGGCGCGGAGGTTTATTGGGTGGATGTGGATGACCCAGCTCCATATCCTTCGGACGATGTTGCCGACGCTCGCAAGATCCTTTCGCGCATCCAGGTGTCGGAAGTCAATGACGTTGGACCAGCATCATTGCCGCCAGAGAAACTGCTCTACCGGCCGCTGCATGTCCTGCGGCGCAAGGACATGGTTGACTTGTTCGATACGACGCCCGACTTGGCGGGTAACGACATTGACATCTCGCGTTTTTTGCGCGACGGTGACGACCACGACGTCTATGTGTTCTGGCGGAACGTCGGCAAAGGCGCGTCCCCCGATGACACGGACGAAGCGCCACCGCGCCGAGAGGAGCTTTGCCCCGTCTCGGCCCCGCGTTTCCGCGACTTTGTCGCTGGCAACGACCGCGTTTGGCGATGGGATTTCCTTGACGACCGCTGGCGGACGGCGGAGCAATCGGCAGTCCATCCCGGCCAAACGTTTCTCGTTGCCAGCGATGCAGGCGGATATTCTCCGGAGCTTGGATGGCACGCTAGGAACGATGGTCCCGTGAACGTGGTTGAGCGCGAAGCGGCAGCGAAGACCGAACAGTCGACAGATGATGAACCACTGAGTCGTACAACGGGCTGCTGGCAAAGTATTGCCGAGCACACCGACGACGTTTGTCGCGAACTAGCACAGATCGTTGGCCAACTTCCTATCGGTGCGGCGAGTGGCGCTCTGGCCATAGCTGCGCGCTGGCACGACTGGGGTAAGGCGCATGGCGCGTTCCAAGCAAAACTGAGGCCCGATTGCCGTAGCGTTGCGGAGGCTCGTGCAATTTATGCCAGGGCAGGCGGATTCGTCGCCAAAGCCCCCAGCAACTGCTGGAGCCGCTGGAACCAGCGAGCAGCCGACGCCGAGGGGTCTTTGCACCGCCCTCATTTCAGGCATGAACTGGCTTCGGCACTCGGAATCTTCGTGGTCGGGACTGATATCTTGCCGGATGAGTTGCGCAGCCTCGTTGCCTACTTGGTCGCTGCACATCATGGCAAAGTGAGGTTGTCAATTCGCTCCTTGCCGGGCGAAAGGAAACCGCCAACCTCACGCGGCGACACTCCGCAATTCGCGAGAGGTGTTTGGGATGGCGACGTTTTGCCGATCGTCGATCTGGGCGGCGGCGTCCAAGCCCCGGAGACAGCGCTAAGCCTCGAATCGATGCAACTAGGTCTGAGCGATGCAGATGAGCCGTCATGGGTTGCCCGAATGCTCGAGGTCCGTGACGAACTCGGAGTTTTTCGTCTGGCATATTTGGAATCGTTATTGCGCGCGGCGGACTGGCGAGCAAGCGATCACGCGGACGCGATTAGGGGGCCGCAAAATGGCTGACGTCCGAACAATCGAGCTACGTGGCTGCACGCCCGAGCCGCTGATGAACTACCTAAAGGCCCTCGGCGTCCTACGGGTAGTCGCCGAACAGGTCGACGGGAAGGCCGTTGCGGCATGGCGCGGAGCGGCGTTCGTGCTGCGCAGCTCCGCTGGGTTTGATGAACTCGTCGAGTTCTTTTTGGAACATTACCAGCCGACGCCGATTGCCGCACCATGGGCCGGAGGGTCGGGTTTCTTTGGCAAAGACAATCGTATAGCGATCAATGTCATCAGCGCAAGTGATGTTGAGCGTCTCTATCCCTACCGCGAAGCGATTAAAAAAATCCATTCCATACTAGCCGCTGAGCGCATCGTTGAAAAACCAGCGAACGAGGTGAAGGAGCGATTGTTGCGTCGATACCATCGTGAGATGCCTGATGCGTTTGTCAATTGGATGGACGCGGCGGTAGTTTTACAGGGCGAGGGTCAGGTGTTCCCTCCGATTCTGGGCACGGGCGGCAACGACGGCCGGCTAGACTTCACGCAGAATTTCATGCAGAGGCTGGTCGAGCTTCGACTTCACGTACAGCAGCCGCACGAGCATTCGTGGAACTGGCTATTAGCCGCTCTGCGAGGTGACGCAACCGCGGACCTCACGAAAGCTGCCGTAGGCCAATTTGCACCGGGGCGCGCCGGCGGACCCAACGGCACCCAAGGTATGGAGGCCGCGCCACTCGACAACCCCTGGGATTTTGTATTGATGCTTGAAGGAACACTGATGCTCGCTGGCTCAGTCGCGCGACGGATGTCTGCAGCGGTACGCGATCGCGCCGCATTCCCGTTCACTGTGAGTTCGCTTCCGGTTGGATTCGGTTCGGGAAGCGAGAACGAGTCGGCGGAATCCCGCGGAGAAATCTGGTTGCCTCTGTGGCGGCGCTTTACGAGCGCAGGCGAATTGCGCGCCGTTTTCGGTGAGGGCCGCGCGGAGCTCGGCAGCCGACCGGCTCGCGACAGCGTTGATTTTGCGCGGGCGATATCGAATCTCGGCACGGACCGAGGGATTGAGTCATTCGCCCGAACGGGTTTCCTGAAACGGAGCGGAAAAGCGTTCCTGGCCACGCCACTCGGTCGCATCGCTGTGCGTACCCAGCCAAGCACACACCTCTTAAGGGAAGTCGACCCGTGGCTTGACCGGTATCGTAGGGCATGTGCCGGCGACATCGTGCCCGCACGGTTTGTGTCGGCTCTAAGACGGATCGATTCAGCGATTTTCGACTATTGCCGATACGGGACTGAACCGCTTTTCGCTAATATCTTGGCGGCCTTCGGGTCGGCTGAACGGCAATTGGCGACGGGCGAAAGGTTCCGACAGAACGAGCGTCGCACCATTCACCCGATATCGGGTCTCTCCCCCGGATGGCTTGCTGCTGCTCAAGACGACACACGGGAATTTGCGATCGCCGCCGCGCTTACTAGCATCCGCGGGATCGAGGGAACCATTGCGCCGCTACGTGCTAATCTGGAGCCTGTGCAAGTTGGCAGAACACGGGTTGTTTGGGATGACGCATCGCGCTGCGTCGTGTGGAATAGTTCGAGCCTTGCGAGGAATCTTTCTGCGGTGCTTCAGCGGCGTTTGCTCGACGCCGGGAAACAAGGCGATGAACGGCGGGCGCTAAACTCCTTGAGCGTCGCCTCTCTGACGCATGTTTCGGCCTTCATCAACGGCGACGTCAAGGACGAGCGGGTCGAGGAGCTCCTTTGGGGCCTGATGTTAGCCGTCCGGAGCACAGCCCTTATTCATGCATCGCGCGATGACGCGACGGAGACGCTGCTGCCACGTGTTTACGCTCTGCTCAAGCTAGCGCTGATGCCAGAGTCAATCTCCATCGAGAGGCGGCCCAACGACGAATGCTGCGCCCGTTAGCGTCACGAGGCGGCGCCCCGGGGGGCGGTCGATCTAACAATATCTCCAGAGCCGGATATTGTACCGCTCCTGCTCCGCGGCGATGTTCCGGCTGCGTGTCGACTCGCAGCACGGCGACTCCGTAGCGCGGGCTTGTTGCCCATGCCCTTTGTTCGGTCGGCTATTGGTCACCGGGACGACGATTGGGGCGAACCAGTAGGCGTCGCCCCCGAGCGTCTGGCGGCAGCCTTGCTCATACCAATTGGTCCCCCTGCGGTTCAAACGCTGCTCCGCTTAATCGTTCGGCCCGCGGTGTGTGGCACTTGAGGTGTTCAAAGTTCCTTTTTTTGAGGGCCATGATTTGCTGCCAGAACAGGTTCTTGTTGTTGTTTATCGCGACTCGGAGGTTTTGTTATGTCGATTGTCTATGAAGCACTAGCGAAGTTACCGCGCCTCCTGCTCGAAGCGAAGCTCCGACCGGTTCAAGGGAACAGGTTTCAGCCGACTGGATTTGCCGACCTTGGCGCGGCTCGCTATTCATTGCCGGACGGCACAGACATGCTTTTAGTCGAATCTGCCCAATCGGTCGCCAACCGCATGGAGCTGGCTTGCTGGGACGAAGCCAACGACGACCTGATTCCGGAGCTTCACGGACTACCATACATTCGCGTGAACATGCAGGATGGGTCGCATCTGACAAACTCGATTCTGGAGGCCCATCGCATCAACTCCCCTTATATCCTTGAGGGGACCGACAAATCGGTCTTCGATACACTAAAAAAGGAAGCAGCCGGACTCGATCTTGGTCCTGTGAAGATCAGTCAGTTGGCAAGACTGGTGTTCAAATACGACGCGAATGCCGCGCTCCACGGCGTTTTTATTGCGAAGAGCGACTTGGCAGGCGGCCGGCTGCGTCTTACCCGCGCCGTCTCCGGTTTCATTGAGGCGAGCGATGTCCGTGTGGCCGAAAGCGGCGGCGTGAAGAACGATCGTGTGAATCCGTCGGGGGACACATCGCAAGGTTTCGGCAACGTGCCTTTTCATCGCACCGAGTTCGTGGCAAAGCAGATTACCGCGTTTTTTAGCATCGATCTCGGCCTGCTACGTGGTTACGGACTGCCCGACATCGCCACGCGACTCCTAGTTGCGTTGGCTCTTTTCAAGGTCCGGCGATTCCTTTCAACGGGTTTACGCCTGCGAACTGCTTGCGACCTCGTAACGGAGAATGGCCTTGTCGTTACATCGCCGAGTGACCATTTCATAGTTCCTGACGAACGCGTTTTGCTGGGCGAGTGCAAGGAACTGATTGCCGAGTGCAAGGAACTGTTCGCCCGACCGCCGGTCACGGAGGTCCGCTGGGAACCAGCCAAAGCAAAGGCAAAACGCGCGCAGGTGAGTGCTGCGGCTGATGAGCAGGAAACTGACGAATAACCTGGGCCAATCGGAGAATCGTCGATGGTCGGTATTTCACTGCGGTTCTGTGCGGGCCGTTTTCACGCGACGCCTTGGGGACATCATGTGAACGAGGGCGTTCCGGAGTGGCCGCCGTCGCCCTGGAGGTTGTTGCGTTCGTTGATCGCGGTCTGGAAGCGCAAGTTAGATGGACAGACACCGGCTGACGAGATGCGCGAGCTATTGGCGCAGCTCGCGGCGCCGCCGACCTTCCGACTGCCAGCGGCAACAACTGGCCACACTCGGCATTACATGCCCTGGTTCAAGAAAGGGCCGGCCGACAAGACGAAGGTATTCGATGCGTTCATAGCATTGCGCCGCGAAGATGACTTGGCGATTCTGTGGCCCGACGTAAATTTGACCGGTAGTCAGCGGAACCGGTTAGCGACGGTTCTCGCACATCTTCTGTCTCTAGGCCGCGCCGAGTCGTGGTGTGAGGCGAGGCTTCTGGATGATGCTGAAGCTGCCCGAGAGATTTCCAGGGCGAACTGTAGCCCGCTGGATGGCGGCTCGTCAGACGCGCGACTGGATCCTGTCATGCTCCTCTGTGCCGATGGAGTCAAAGCGTTTTCAAACGAGCATACGCCAAAGGCCGTCCGCGTCGAAGGACGTGGAAAGCTGAAGCAGCAAATAGAATCGCCTGTCTACGATCCTGACTGGCACGTCTGTATGGAGACCGTCGCCTTGCACGACAAACGCTGGTCTGATCCGCCCGGTTCCCGCTGGATAACGTACGGTCGCCAGTCAGACTGCTTCAACAGTCGGCGGTTGCGTGTGCCGAAGCGTATCGCTCGGCGTGAGCAATTTCAGATTGCGAGATACGCGATTGATTCGGCCGTTTTGCCGCTTCTACAAGACGCTCTTACGGTGGCGGAGCGCGCGCGGCGCGGCTTGCCGCGCACCGCGACTTTCTTCGGGAAGGATGAAGTGGGCCAGCCAGCCAAAGGGCACCGACACGCATACTATCTTCCGACGGATGAGGATGGTGACGGGCGACTCGACCACCTAACGGTAGTTGCTGAGAACGGCTTCACACAAGAGGAACTCCGGGCACTTGATCGAATGCAGTTAAGGTGGTTGCCACACGAAGAAAGGCCATCTGCGCCCATATCGCTCGTCTTAATGGGCTTGTCCACGCTCGATGAAGTACCAAGAATTCTGCAGAAATCGCGGATGTGGGTTTCGGCAACGCCATTTATCGTTACACGACAAGCGAAACGCCGCGGACGGAAACGGGATTTGCCCGGCGCGCTCGCATCACCAGCCACGTTTACACGTACCGTGCTGCTTGAGGAGCTCGGTCGCCTTGCAGAGCGACGTGGCGGGTTGCCGAGGATCGAAGGCATTGAGCCGCTGATGGACGGCGGCGCGTTTCGCATTGCTCCTGCAGACTGGGTGCGCGGTGCGGGCGGACGTAGGCTACGTCTACTCCAATTTAAACGGTTTCGACAGAAGCGCGGCGACGACGGTGGACGTCGGCTGAGCGGCGCTTTTAGGATTTGGTTTTCCGAGCTGGTTTGCGGCCCGATCTGCCTGGGGCACTCCTGTCATTTCGGCATGGGGTTGTTCCTGCCGGCGGCGCGATAGGCGGACGCGCGACCCGCGCGCATCGGCGCAGCTCCGTCTCGCGTTTTCCACCGCGAGGGCGGAGGTGGCGAAATTCAGAGAAGCTAGGCAGGGGCTACAAAAGTTCTTTGACAATTTATCTTTTGTAATGCTTCACAACGTAACGTAGCTCTCGCGGGCCTTTAAAGGACAATGCCTTATGGACTTTTGTAGTTTGCAGTCGGTGCCTCAGGCGGTCGTATACATGTATAGTACCCACCCTCTCGCAACGGCTCCTCTAAGTCTACAAATCTATAAGGCTTACATCCGCGAGGCATAACCGCGGTTATCTGACCGCGGACCCATTGAAGCGGTAGATTGTGCTACCACTTCTACCACAGCTTCTTGCATAACCGCGGTTATCTGACCGCGGACCCATTGAAGCTTCCTGCTTCCGATCGCCCGTGATGAAGGTGTCGCCATAACCGCGGTTATCTGACCGCGGACCCATTGAAGCTTTTTCTCGGCAGTCGTCGAACTCGAAGCCAGCTTCCATAACCGCGGTTATCTGACCGCGGACCCATTGAAGCTGCCTCGCGGCCTCCTTGCTGTTGGGAAGAATCATCCCATAACCGCGGTTATCTGACCGCGGACCCATTGAAGCTGGTCGACGACCTGGGCCGTGACCGTGAACTCGTCATAACCGCGGTTATCTGACCGCGGACCCATTGAAGCTCTCGTCCACTGATCCGCAATCGCCGCCGCCCGCGTCATAACCGCGGTTATCTGACCGCGGACCCATTGAAGCTGAAAATCGGAAAGCGTTTGCGGTAAAGATGCTGGACATAACCGCGGTTATCTGACCGCGGACCCATTGAAGCTCCCATTTGTCGCTGTCCCTGGGAGCGGTTCATGCCCATAACCGCGGTTATCTGACCGCGGATGTCAGCGGCCAGTTAAAAGCAGCCAGCGTGGGCGGAATCAAAAGCAGCCATTTTACGTGCAGCGCAGTGCGCGGTTGGTTTTCATCAACATCCCCGACGTTGATGGAGACCGCGCATGGCGCACGTTCTGGAAATGGC